>NZ_JBIQHY010000007.1:77901-98794 GCF_044508335.1 Actinomadura sp. | reverse complement strand
CGACCCGGACGGCGCCTGGGCGCCGTCCTGAGAGCGCACGGGGCCCGGCAGGGGGGCGACACGCGCGGCGGCGGAGCGCCGGGCGCGCGTCGTCAAGTTCCGGAGGCTGTCGTCACGCCCGGGAGGCTGGGTGCCGGCGGAGAGAGGTTCGCCGTCGGCTGACGCGGGAGTGGATCACGCGGCATGCGCCGGGCGAGGGTTGAACAGTAGGGTCGTATTCGTCTGCGCCGGTGGGGTCAGTGAGGGCACCGGCGCCTGGTGGAGGGAAGGGAGTCGCGTGGCGTCCCACGAATCGCATACCGGGCGTCTGCCCGGGCTGTTCTCGAGCCCGGACACGTCGTCGTTCACCGAGTTCCTGGGGGGCTACTCCCCGCATCTGCTGCCCGGCGGGCGGACGCCGCCGGTGTCGCGGGCGGGCGACGACATCCCGCACGGGACGACGATCGTCGCGGTGAGCTTCCCCGGCGGGGTGGTGATCGCTGGGGACCGGCGGGCGACGGCGGGCAACGTCATCGCGCAGCGCGACATCGAGAAGGTGTTCCGGGCGGACGAGTTCTCGGCGATCGCGATCGCGGGGACGGCCGGGATCGGGATCGAGATGGTGCGGCTGTTCCAGGTGGAGCTGGAGCACTACGAGAAGCGCGAGGGCCGGACGCTGTCGGTGGAGGGCAAGGCGAACCGGCTGGCGACGATGGTGCGGCAGAACCTCGGGATGGCGATGCAGGGCCTGGCGGTGGTGCCGCTGTTCGCGGGCTACGACGAGGAGCGGGACGAGGGGCGGATCTTCTCCTACGACCCGGCGGGGGGCCGGTACGAGGAGCGGGACTTCCACTCGATCGGCTCGGGGTCGGTGTTCGCGCGGGGCGCGCTGAAAAAGCTGTACCGGGCCGACCTGTCGGCGGAGGACGCGGCGCTGGTGTGCGTGCAGTCGCTGTACGACGCGGCTGACGACGATTCGGCGACGGGCGGGCCCGATCTGGCGCGGCGGATCTTCCCGGTGGTGGCGTCGGTGACGTCGGACGGGTATCGCCGGCTGGGCGAGGACGAGGTGGGCGCGCTGGCGCAGGCCGTCGTCGACGGACGTTACGACTCGCCGGGCGGTCCGACCGCCCCGCTGCGATAGAAGGGATCCTGACCGGTGTCCATGCCGTTCTATGTGTCGCCCGAACAGCAGATGAAGGACAAGGCGGACTATGCGCGGAAAGGTATCGCGCGTGGCCGCAGTGTCGTGGTTCTGCAGTACGACGACGGCATCCTGTTCGTGGCGGACAATCCGTCGCGGGCGCTGCACAAGATCAGTGAGATCTACGACCGGATCGCGTTCGCGGCGGTGGGGAAGTACAACGAGTTCGAGAACCTGCGGCTGGGCGGGGTGCGGTACGCCGACATCAACGGGTACCAGTACGACCGGCGGGATGTGACGGCGCGGGGTCTGGCGAACGTGTACGCGCAGTCGCTGGGGACGATCTTCACGGAGACGAACAAGCCGTACGAGGTGGAGCTGGTCGTCGCCGAGGTGGGGGAGGACGCGGAGACGGACCAGATCTACCGGCTGACGTTCGACGGTTCGGTGGCGGACGAGCACGGCTATGTGGCGATGGGCGGGCAGGCCGATGCGGTGGCGCAGTCGCTGAAGGACGGCTACCGGGAGGGTTCGTCGCTGGTGGAGGCGCTGCGGACGGCGGTGCGGGCGCTGGAGGCGCAGGATTCGGACCGGCATCTGGAGGCGACGTCGCTGGAGGTCGCGGTGCTGGACCGGAACCGGGAGCACCGGTTGTTCAAGCGGTTGACGGCGCGGCGGATCGCGGAGTTGCTGTCGGCGGCGGATGAGGCCGGGGGGTCGGACGGCTCGCCGGACGATGCGTCGGACGATGCGTCGGGTGCGGAGTCCGGTGGCGCCGGGGGTTCGGCGTCGGGGGCGGACGAGGACTGAGACCGGGGCCTGCGCGCCGCCGGGTGGCGGGGCCGCGGGCCGGGGCGGGCTCGTCGCGGCGGGGCGGTGGACGCCCTCGGCCGCGGCGGGCCCGTCGTGCTGCGGGGCGGCGGCTCGGGCGGGGTGCCGGGGTTCGCGGGAAACGGTGGGGTCGAGAGACTGCCAAGTGGGGGTCGCGCCGCATAGGGTCATGGTGTGGACAGGCGCATCTTCGGGCTTGAGAACGAGTACGGCGTCACCTGTACGTTCCGCGGGCAGCGGCGGTTGTCACCGGACGAGGTGGCGCGCTATCTGTTCCGGAGGGTGGTGTCGTGGGGTCGTAGCAGCAACGTGTTCCTGCGGAATGGGGCGCGGCTGTATCTGGACGTGGGGAGTCACCCGGAGTATGCGACGCCGGAGTGCGACAGCGTCGTCGATCTGGTGACGCACGACAAGGCGGGGGAGCGGATCCTGGAGGGCCTGCTGGTGGACGCGGAGCGGCGGCTCCGTGAGGAGGGGATCGCCGGCGACATCTACCTGTTCAAGAACAACACGGACTCGGCGGGCAACTCGTACGGCTGCCATGAGAACTATCTGGTGGGGCGGCACGGGGAGTTCGGCCGGCTGGCGGACGTGCTGATCCCGTATCTGGTGACGCGGCAGATCATCTGCGGTGCGGGGAAGGTGCTGCAGACGCCGCGGGGTGCGGTGTACTGCGTGTCGCAGCGGGCGGAGCACATCTGGGAGGGCGTGTCGTCGGCGACGACGCGGTCGCGGCCGATCATCAATACGCGGGATGAGCCGCATGCGGACGCGGAGCGGTTCCGGCGGCTGCATGTGATCGTCGGTGACTCGAACATGAGTGAGACGACGATGCTGCTGAAGGTCGGGGCGACCGATCTGGTGCTGCGGATGATCGAGGCCGGGGTGGTGATGCGTGATCTGACGCTGGAGAACCCGATCCGGGCGATCCGGGAGGTCAGCCATGACATGACGGGCCGGCGGAAGGTGCGGCTGGCGAACGGCCGGGAGGCGAGTTCGCTGGAGATCCAGAAGGAGTACTTCGGGAAGGCGCGCGATTTCGTGGACGCGCGCGGCGGGGACGCGACGGCGAAGCGGGTGCTGGAGCTGTGGGAGCGGACGCTGCGCGCGGTGGAGACGGGTGATCTGGATCTGGTGTCGCGTGAGATCGACTGGGTGACGAAGTACAAGCTGATCGAGCGGTACCGGCGGAAGTACGATCTGCCGCTGTCGTCGCCGCGGGTGGCGCAGCTGGATCTGACGTATCACGACGTGCACCGTGACCGGGGGCTGTACTACCTGCTGGAGAAGCGGGGGTCGGTGGACCGGGTGACGCGGGATCTGGACATCTTCGAGGCGAAGTCGGTGCCGCCGCAGACGACGCGTGCGCGGCTGCGGGGGGAGTTCATCCGGAAGGCGCAGGAGAAGCGGCGCGATTTCACGGTGGACTGGGTGCATCTGAAGTTGAACGATCAGGCGCAGCGGACGGTGCTGTGCAAGGATCCGTTCCGGTCGGTGGACGAGCGGGTGGACAAGCTGATCGCGGGGATGTAGCGGGGTCTGGGCGGGCTCCGGCGCGACACGCGCGCCGGAGGCTACCGGCTGGTCAGCCGGGCGGTAGGGTGAGCGCGCAGTAGCGGTCGTGACCCCTCGGAGGACCCCCGTATGCGCCGCCGTTTCCGGTCGTTGTCGATGGTCGTCGTGCTCGCCGCGCCGTTGGCGTTGTCGGCGGGGTGCTGGTGGGGCGGCGATGGTGTGGACGTGACGGTGCGGGGTGATTTCGGGAAGGTTCCGGAGGTGGAGTTCCCGAAGGGCGGGCCGGGTGACTCTCTTGCGGTGGAGACGCTGCGGGAGGGGAAGGGGCCGGCGGCCCGCAAGGGTGATCTGGTGGTGGCCGACTATGTGGGCTACCGGTGGAGTGAGGACGGGCGGAAGCTGCTGGCGAGCAGCTATCAGAAGGGGCAGCCGGGGGCGTTTCCGACGGGTCAGCTGGTGCCGGGGCTGGTGAAGGCGTTCGAGGGTGCGCGGGCGGGCGCGCGTGTGGTGGCGCGGATTCCGCCGGAGGACGGTTTCGGCGCGGAGGGCGATCCGAAGCATCAGGTGGGGGCGGACGACACGCTGGTGTACGTGCTGGACGTGCGGGCGGTGTATCCGAGGTCGGCGGGTCCGCATGGGCAGCGGCAGGCGCCGCTGGACGATCCGGGGCTGCCGAAGGTGGCGGATGCTCCGGCGGGGCGGGCGCCGGTGGTGACGATGCCGCGGTCGGGGCCGCCGAAGGGGCTGCAGGTGCGGGCGCTGGTGCGGGGGGACGGTCCGGCGGTGCGCAAGGGGCAGCTGCTGGTGCTGCAGTATGCGGGGTATTTCTGGCGGAACGGGCAGGTGTTCGATTCGTCGTGGTCGAAGGCGGGGCCGCGTGCGGTGCCGATCGGGACGGGTCAGGTGATGAAGGGCTGGGATCGGGGCCTGGTGGGGCAGCGGGTCGGGAGCCGGGTGCTGCTGGTGGTGCCGCCGTCGCTGGGTTACGGGAAGAAGGGCTTGGCGCAGGCGGGGATCAAGGGGGACGACACGCTCGTGTTCGTGGTCGATCTGCTGGGCGTGAACTGACCGCCCTTTTCTGGACGGCGTTTTCTAAACCGCATGCCGGTTGTTCTTAGACTGGCGGTGTGGAGGACATCGACGCGATCGCGCTGCTGCAGGATCCGGTGCGGCGGCGGCTGTACGAGTACGTGGCGGCGCAGGACCGCGAGGTGGGGCGGAACGAGGCGGCGGAGGCGGCGGGGGTGGCGCGGACGCTGGCGGCGTTCCATCTGGACAAGCTGGTGGACGCGGGGCTGCTGGAGGCGGGCAGCCGGCGGTTGACGGGCCGGTCGGGGCCGGGTGCGGGGCGTCCGGCGAAGGTGTACCGGCGGTCGGCGGCGGAGCTGGGGGTGTCGGTGCCGGCGCGGGATTACCGGACGGCGGCGGGGCTGCTGGCGGAGGCGGCGGAGTCGGCGGGCCTGGACATGGAGTTGCAGGATGCGGCGCGCAGGCGGGGCCGGGCGCTGCGCGGGGGCGTCGGCGGGCTGGGGGAGCTGGCGGAGGTGCTGGCCGGGCGGGGCTATGAGCCGGTCGTGGACGACGCCGGTGTGCTGCGGATGCGCAACTGCCCGTTCCATGCGGTGGCGGAGGAGTTCCCGCCGCTGGTGTGCGGGATGAATCTGGCGCTGCTGGAGGGGTTGGCGGAGGGTTCGGGTGTGCGGGTGCGGATGGATCCGCGTCCGGGCTGGTGCTGCGTGGCGGCCGAACCTTCTAAAAACAATGAGGATTGACATAGAAGCGGCGCCGTGGTGAGCTGAGGATCATGACGGATGACACCCGCGACGACGCCCGCTGCCACGACGACGCCCGCTACCGCGGCGACAACCGCTACCGCGACGACACCCGCTACCACCTGGCCCAGTTCAACGTCGCCACGCTCCGCCACCCCCTCGACGATCCGCGCACGGCGGACTTCGTGGCGCTCCTGGAACCGGTGAACGCGCTCGCCGACGCGGCGCCGGGGTTCGTGTGGCGGCTGGTGGAGGAGGGGCGGCCGGACGCCACCGGCATGCGCCCCGCCGGCGACGACGTGATCGTGAACTTCTCGGTGTGGGAGTCGGTGGAGGAGCTGTGGGACTTCGTGTACCGCAGCGCGCACCTGGAGACGATGCGCCGCCGCCGCGAGTGGTTCCAGCGGCACGCGGAGGCGCACCTGGTGATGTGGTGGGTCCCGGCGGGCCGCATCCCGACGGTGGAGGAGGCCCTGGAGCGGCTCGCGCTGCTGCGGGCGCAGGGGCCGTCCCCCCGCGCCTTCACGTTCAACTCGGCCTACACGGCCGCGGAGGCCGCGGCCGCGGAGGCCGCGGCGGCGGAGGCCGGCGCCGCGGCCGAAGCCCCGGGCGCCGCCGAGCCCGCGGCCCTCGGGGGCTAGCCGAGCAGCGCGGCGGCGTGGCGGCCGGCCGCGGCGGCGGTGAGGAAGTAGGGGAGGTCCTCGTCGAGGCGGCGGCCCATGGTGGACATGGGGGCGCCCCAGTCCTTCTCGGCGGCGCGGAGGGTCTCGTGGAGGCCGTCGACGGGGACGGGGACGAGCCGGTGCCGGTCGCCGAGCGGCGCGGCCTCCGCGGCGACGCGGGCGCCGAAGGCGCCGCCGAGTTCGGGGACGGGGATGTCGGCGGCGGCGAGGGCGACGCGGCCGTAGGCGGTGAGGGAGTGGTGGGAGACGCCGATGTGGCGTTCCCGCGCGTCGCCCTCGCTGACGCGCAGGGAGCCGACGGGCCGGCCGCCGAGGACGGACGCGGCGTTGACGGCCTCGCCGGCGGAGACGCCGGAGAACCCCCATCTGGTGCCGGTGCCGAGGTTGCCGGGGCCCTGGGCGAGGACGACGGCGTCGGCGCGCAGGACGAGGCGGGCGGCGAGGAGCCCGGTGTGGACGGTGACGGCCTCCAGGTCGCCGCCGAACGCCTGCCCGGCGGTGACGGTGGCGGCGAGGGCGCCGGCGTCCTTGAGCCGGGCGATGGACATGGAGAACCAGGCGGGCAGCGCCCCGCCGTCCGGCATGACGTAGACGACGCGGGCGCCGGGCCGGGCGGCCAGCAGCGCGGCGAGGATCGGGGGCAGCGCGGAGTGCAGGTCGGCGATGACGACGGGCATGCCGTCCAGGGAGTCGGCGTCGCGGAGCAGGTCGTGGTGGGGGGAGCCCTGCTCGTCGGCGCCGAGGACGGTGGCCTGCAGCGGGGTGTAGCGGGCCTTGACGAGGTGGCCGGGGCCGGCGGGGTCGGGCGGGAGCCGGTCGGGGACGGCGACGACCATCGCGTAGCCGCCGGTGCCGAGTCCCATCGCCAAGGCCGTAGTGTTGAGCAGGACGGTGTCGCCCGGTTCGGGCCGTCCCACCAGGGCGGGGTAGGCCAGGGCGCGGTGCGTGCCGTCGCCCCCGATCGAGACGTTCAGCTCGACCGCCCCGGGCCATTCGCGGCGGATGTCCTCGACTGTGCCTTTGCGCCATCGGATCACACCGGGAAACGGTAGCGTCCTGCAGTACGGCTCGCGGGGACGTTCGGCCGCCCGGTGCGGGGGGCCACGGAGGGAACGAGGTGGTGGCGGAGTGTCGCGGCGCAAGACCGAGCGCCTGCTGAATCTGGTGGTCTGCCTGCTCGCGACCCGACGTTTTCTGACGGCCGAGCAGGTCCGCCGGGCGGTGCCCGGCTACCCGGACTCCGACGAGGCGTTCAAGCGGATGTTCGAGCGGGACAAGGAGGAGCTGCGCGAGCTCGGCGTCCCGCTGGAGGTGGGCAGCGACCTGCAGGGCGGCGGCGGTGAGGAGATCGGGTACCGGATCCCGCCGCAGGCCTACGAGCTGCCCGAGATCCATCTGACGCCGGACGAGGCGGCGGTGCTGGGCCTCGCGGCGCGGGTGTGGCAGCAGGCGAGCATGGCGGAGGCGGCGTCGGGGGCGCTGCTGAAGCTGCGCGCGGCGGGCGTGGAGACCGACGCGGCGCCCGCGGTGGGCATCGAGCCGCGGGTGAACACCCACGAGCCGGCGTTCGCGGCGCTGTGGGAGGCGGTGCGCGACGGCCGCCCGGTGGCGTTCGACTACCAGGGGATCGGGCGGACGTCGGCGGCGCGGCGGCATCTGGAGCCGTGGGGCGTGGTGAGCCGGCGGGGCCGCTGGTACGTGGTGGGCTTCGACCGCGACCGCGGGGAGCAGCGGGTGTTCCGGCTGAGCCGCATCGTGGGGGAGGTCGCCGCGGACGGCCCGGCGGGGTCGGTGGCGGTCCCGGACGGGGTGGACGTGCGGCGGATCGCGTTCGACTGGGGCGACCCGGTGAGCGAGCCGCGGCCGGCGGTGGTGCGGCTGCGGCGCGGCGCGGCGCAGGGCCCGCGGCGGTGGGCGAAGGACGTGCGGCCGGTGGAGGGCGGCCCGGACGGCGAGCGGGACGGCGAGCGGGACGGCGAGTGGGACGAGGCGGTCCTGACGTTCCGCGACGTGGACCGGTTCGCGCCGTACCTGGCGCGGTTCGCCGACGACGTGGTCGTGCTGGACCCGCCGGACCTGCGGGAGGCGGTGATCCAGCATCTGAAGGCGGTGCTGGCGGGCGCCGGGGGGCACCCGGGGCGCGAAGGGGAGGCGCGATGAGCGGCAGGGCGGCGGCGACCACGTCGACGGACCGGCTGGGGCGGCTGCTGGCGCTGGTCCCGTACGTGGTGAACCGCGACTCGGTGGCGCTCGGGGAGGCGGCGGCCGCGTTCGGGGTGACCGAGAAGCAGCTGATCGACGACCTGAACCTGCTGTGGTGCGTGGAGCTGCGCGCCCCGGACCCGTACTGCCCGATCGACCTGTCCTACGAGGGCGGGGAGATCACGGTGGCGGAGGCGGAGTCGATCGCGCGTCCGCTGCGGCTGAAGGTGGACGAGGCGTCCGCGCTGCTGGTGGCGCTGCGGATGCTGGCGGGGATCCCCGACCTGGACGACCGGGACGCGCTCAGCCGGGTGATCGCGAAGCTGGAGGGCGCGGCGGGGGAGGCCGCGGCGGTGTCCAGCAAGGTCGCGGTGGAGGTCGACGCCTACGGCGCGACGGCCGACCCGGCCCGCACCGCGGTGGGGGTGCTGCGGGACGCGATCGCGGCGGGCCGCCGCGTGCACCTGACGTACTACGTGCCGGCGCGGGACGAGAACACCGAGCGGGACGTGGACCCGATGCGGCTGCTGGTCGTGGAGGGCAACACCTACCTGGAGGGGTGGTGCCGGCGGGCGGAGGCGGTGCGGCTGTTCAAGCTGGACCGGATCGCCGACCTGGCGGTGCTGGACGTGCCGGCGCAGGTGCCGGACGACGCCGAGCCGATCGACGTGGACGCGGGCCTGTTCCGGCCGTCGCCGCAGGACGAGGCGGTCACGCTGGAGCTGACGCCGCGGGGCCGGTGGGTGGCCGACTACTACCCGTGCGAGAGCGTGGAGGAGCTGGGGGAGGGGCGGCTGCGGGTCGTGCTGCGGACCCCGGACTCGCGGTGGGTGCGGGGCCTGGCGCTGCGGCTCGGCGACCAGGGCCGCGTCGTGGCGCCCGCGGCGGTCGCGGCGGGGGTGCGGCAGGACGCGGCGCGGGCGCTGGCCCGGTACGGCGTGCTGTGAGCGGATCGGGTACCGTGGCCGCGTGATGTGGGTCGCGGTGTCGGTGGCGCTGGGCTTCGCCGGCCTGGCGGTGCTCGCCTGGTGCGCCTTCCGGGTGTGGCTGGGCGTGCGGAGCCTCGGCCGCGAGCTGGACCGCACCAGGCGGCGGCTGCAGCCGAGGCGGTCGGCGCTGCGCGACGAACTCTCCCGCCTCCAGGATGCTCGGTCGTCACAAACGCCGGATGAGGGCGTACGATCGGCCTGAGGGCCATTCTGCTGAAGAGGACTGCCATGCCGAACATCGGGACTCCCGAACTGCTCATCATCCTGCTGGTCGTCGTGCTGATCTTCGGTTCGGCGAAGCTTCCGCAGCTCGCGCGGTCGCTGGGCAAGTCGGCGCGGATCCTGAAGGCCGAGACCAAGGGCCTGCGCGAGGACGACGACGACGCGCCGGAGGACAAGCCGTCCCGGCAGGCGCAGGCGCAGGACGAGGACCCGCGGGAGAAGGCGGCGCGGCTCCGGGAGGAGGCGGCGCGGCTGGAGCGCGAGGCGGCCGGCGACACCGGGCAGCGGCCGCGCGGCGCGATCGGTTCCGGCGAGCCGATCGAGGGCGTGCCGGTGTCCGACCCCGGCAAGCTGCGCCAGGGCTGACCCGCCCCGCCCGCGCGTTCCCTCCGCCGACCCCGAGCCCGAATGCCGACGATGAAGCTGAGCAGGCGCGACGCCGCCCCCGACGGCCGCATGCCCCTCATGGACCACCTCCGTGAGCTGCGCAACCGGTTGATCAAGGCGATCCTGGCCTTCGTGGTCGGCGCGGTCGTGGGGTGGCTGCTGTTCGACCCGGTGTGGGACTTCCTCAAGCAGCCGTACTGCTCGCTGCCGCAGTCGCACGTGGTCGACAAGGACGAGTGCTCCCTGTTCGTCAACGGGATCTTCTCCTCGTTCTTCCTGAAGCTGAAGATCTCCTGCATCATCGGCGCGGTCATCTCCGCGCCGATCTGGCTGTACCAGCTGTGGGCGTTCGTCGCGCCGGGCCTGTACAGCCGCGAGCGGCGCTGGACGTACGTGTTCCTGAGCGCCGCGGTCCCGCTGTTCTTCGTCGGCACCGGCCTGGCGTACGTGACCGTCGACAAGGGCCTGGCGATCTTCCTGGGGTTCGTCGCCGACGACGTCAAACCGCTGATCACCGTGGACAGCTACCTCAGCTACGTGCTGACGATGCTGCTGGTGTTCGGGCTGACGTTCGAGCTGCCGCTGTTCGTGGTGCTGCTGAACCTGGCGGGCGTGCTGAGCTCGGCGCGGATCCGCCGGATGCAGCGGATGATCCTGTTCGGGATCTTCGTGTTCGCGGCGGTCGCGACGCCGAGCGCCGACCCGTTCACGATGCTCGCGCTGGCGCTGCCGACGGTGCTGCTGTTCGAGATCGCCGCGCTGCTGGCGTTCCTCAACGACCGGCGCCGCGCCCGCCGCCCCGACCCGTACGCGGGCCTGTCGGACGACGAGGCGTCCCCGCTGGACCTGGACGCCATCGACGCCGAGCTGGAGAAGGGCGACGCCGCCCGCTGATCACCCCGCCCCCCGGCGGCCGCGGATTGGGTATCGGGCCGGTCGAAACCGTAGGCTCGAAGGCATGACCTCCCCCGACACGGCGTCGGCCGACCAGAGCCCGGCCCAGCGGTACGCCGCCTACCGCAGGCGCACCGCCGGGAGCGGCCCGGCCCTGCTGGACTTCCGCACCCTGTACGACTTCGAGCTGGACCCGTTCCAGCTGGAGGCGTGCCGGGCGCTTGAGGACGGCAGCGGCGTGCTGGTCGCCGCGCCCACCGGGTCCGGGAAGACGGTGGTGGGGGAGTTCGCCGTCCACCTCGCCCTCACCGGCGGCACCAAGTGCTTCTACACCACGCCGATCAAGGCGCTGTCGAACCAGAAGTACGCCGACCTCGTCCGCCGGTACGGGCCGGAGAAGGTGGGGCTGCTCACCGGCGACAACAGCGTCAACGGCGAGGCCCCGGTGGTCGTGATGACGACCGAGGTGCTGCGGAACATGCTGTACGCGGGGTCGCAGACCCTCGCCGGGCTCGCGTTCGTCGTGATGGACGAGGTGCACTACCTCGCCGACCGGTTCCGCGGCGCCGTCTGGGAAGAGGTGATCATCCACGTCCCGGACTCGGTGCGGATCGTGGCGCTGTCGGCGACGGTGTCCAACGCCGAGGAGTTCGGCGAGTGGCTGCACGAGGTCCGCGGCGACACCGCGGTGATCGTCGACGAGCACCGGCCCGTCCCGCTGTTCCAGCACATGCTCGTCGGCACCCGCCTGTACGACCTGTTCGTCGACACCGGCAAGGGCGGGGACCGGCAGGCGCGGCTGAACCCGCAGCTGACGCGGATGGCGGTCGAGGAGGTCCGCCGCGCCAAGGTCAACCAGGGCCGCCGCACCGGGCGGCGCCGCGCGCCGCGCCCGCAGCGGTTCCGGCCCCCGTCCCGCCCGGACGTGATCGAGCGGCTGGAGCGCGCCGGGCTGCTCCCGGCGATCACGTTCATCTTCTCCCGCGCCGGCTGCGACGCCGCCGTCCTGCAGTGCCTGCACGCCGGGATCCGGCTGACGTCCAGGGAGGAGGCCGAGGAGATCCGCGCGCACACCGAGCTGCGCACCGCCGACATCGCGCCGGAGGACCTGCGGATCCTCGGCTACGGCGACTTCCTGGAGGCCCTGCAGCGCGGCGTCGCCGCGCACCACGCCGGGATGCTGCCGACGTTCAAGGAGATCGTCGAGGAGCTGTTCACCCGCGGGCTGATCAAGGCGGTGTTCGCGACGGAGACGCTGGCGCTCGGCATCAACATGCCCGCCCGCACCGTCGTGATCGAGAAGCTCGACAAGTGGAACGGCGAGGCGCACGTCGACCTCACCCCCGGCGAGTACACGCAGCTGACGGGCCGCGCCGGGCGCCGCGGCATCGACGTGGAGGGCCACGCCGTCGTGGTGTGGGGCCCGAACGTGGACCCGGCGTCCGTCGCGGGCCTGGCCGGCACCCGCACCTACCCGCTGAACTCCAGCTTCCGGCCGTCGTACAACATGGCGGTGAACCTGGTCGGCGCCGTCGGGATCGAACGGGCCCGGACGCTGCTGGAGGAGTCGTTCGCGCAGTTCCAGGCCGACCGCGCCGTGGTGGGGCTGGCCCGGCAGGTCCGCAAGAACGAGGAGGCCCTGGAGGGGTACGCCAAGGCCGCGCAGTGCCACCTGGGCGACTTCATGGAGTACGCGGCGATGCGGCGGCGGCTGTCGGACCGGGAGGCGGAGCTGTCCCGGGAGCGGTCGTCGGCGCGCCGCGCGGAGGCCGCGCGGTCGCTGGAGCACCTGCGGCCCGGCGACGTGATCATCGTGCCGTCGGGGCGCCGCTCCGGCCTCGCCGTCGTCCTCGACCCGGGCGTGGGGCGCCGCTCGGACGGGCCGGCGCCGCTGGTGCTGACGGTCAACCGGTCGGTGCAGCGGCTGTCGATCCAGGACTTCCCCCGCGCCGTCGAGCCGGTCGACCGGATCCGCATCCCCAAGTCGTTCAGCCCCCGCAACCCGCAGGACCGCCGCGACCTGGCGTCCACGCTCCGCAACCGGGTGCCCGACGACGTCCGCGACCGCAGGCGCGCCCGCGCCGACTCCGCCGCCGCGGAGGACGCCGAGGTCACCCGGCTGCGCGCCGAGCTGCGCCGCCACCCGGTGCACGGCTGCGACCAGCGCGAGGACCACGCCCGCTGGGCCGAGCGGTACCACCGGCTGGACCGGGAGACCGAGCAGCTGCGCCGCCGCGTCGAGGGCCGCTCCCAGGTGATCGCCCGCACCTTCGACCGGGTGTGCGCGGTGCTGCAGCAGCTCGGCTACCTCGACGGCGACTCCGTCACCGCCGAGGGCCGCCGCCTCGGCCGCATCTACAACGAGCTGGACCTGCTCACCGCCGAGAGCCTCCGCGAGGGGCTGTGGGAGAAGCTCGACCACGCCGAGCTGGCCGCGTGCGTGTCGGCGCTGGTGTACGAGTCGCGGCAGCCCGACGACGCCGCGCCGCCCCGCACCCCCGGCGGCGCGGCGCAGGACGCGCTCGCCGCGATGGTGCGGCTGTGGGGGGAGCTGGAGGCCGTCGAGCGCGACAACCGGGTGTCGTTCCTGCGCGAGCCCGACCTGGGTTTCGCGTGGACGGCGTACCGGTGGGCGAAGGGCGACGACCTCGACGAGGTGCTGCTGGAGAGCGACCTGACCGCCGGCGACTTCGTCCGCGCGGTCAAGCAGCTGCTGGACCTGCTCGGGCAGGTCGCCGACGCGTCCCCGCAGAACAGCCACATCCGCAAGACCGCGCGGCGGGCGATGGACGCGATGCGCCGCGGCGTCGTCGCCTACTCCTCCGTCGGCTAGCGGTCAGGAGGGGGCGGCGCGGCGGCGGACGCGGCGCGCGGACAGCGTGCGGTCCACCCGGTGGCCCGCCAGCCGGACCAGCAGCGGCTGCGGCGGGCGCCGCAGGAACCGCGGTGTGACCCGGTGCCCGGCGGCGGCGCCCCGCAGCAGCAGCCGGGCGGCGCGGCGGCGCCCCGGCGTCCAGGGCAGCCCGTACTCCTCGCGCAGCCGCTCGGGCAGCAGCGCCGCGGTGACCAGCCGGAACACCATGAGGGCCGGGAACAGGGCGCGGAGCTTGCGCGGCCACAGGACCGCCCGCGCCACCTCGCGGGCGGCGCCGGTGACCTCCAGGGAGGCGAGCGTCTCGTCCATGTAGGCGCGGAACGCGGCAAGGTCGGGCGGCTGCTCCTCCAGCGGGCAGCCGAGGACCTCGGCGACGACGCGGGCCTGCCGGTAGTACTCCTCGGGGTCGGTGTCGCCGGGCCGCATCAGCGTCTCGTGGACGTACAGCGCCGAGTCGATGAGCGTCGCGTTCACCCACATCTGCAGGCCGGGGTCGTTGCCGGAGTAGCCCTCGCCGCGCACCGCCGTGTGGATGCCGCGGACCTTCGCGGCGATCCGCGCGACCTGCTCGGGCGTCCCGAACGTGGTGATGAGCAGGAAGTCCAGGGTGCCGAACAGGCGGGCGAGGGGCCGCTCGGCGAAGTCGCTGTGCTCGGCGACGCCGCGGGCCACGCCCGGGTGGGCGAGCTGCATCAGCAGCGCCCGGCCCGCGGCGAGGCCGACGAGCGGTTCGGAGGCGAGGGTCCGCAGGACGTCGCGGTCGGCGAGCCGCTCCGCCAGGCGGTCGGGTGCGGGGGTCGGGGACGTGGCGGGCAAGCGGGCCTCCCGGCGGTCGGGTCCAGGGCGCCATCCTCGCCCACCTATTGACGGGTGGTCAATAACGCGGGCGCCAGGCCGCGGCCTGAACGGGCCACAATGTGAAATGCCGCACATTTCCATGTCATTCGGTGACACAATCGGGCTGCCCGACGACCGGTCGGCCCGCTGGAGCCCGGGCGCCCTCCCCGCATGGATCACGAGAAAGGTCCCCACCGTGGCCATCCGCGACAAGATGCGCGCCAACGCGGCCCATGTCCTGCAGCCCGGCGAGAACGTCCAGGCGGTGTTCGCCGGCCAGACCGTCAGCCCGTACTGGATCCTGGTCTCCTCCCTGATCATCCTCTTCGGCAACACCTACCGCGTCGTCGTGGTCACCGACCGCCGCATCCTCCTGTGCCGGTCCGGGCGGCTGCGCATGACCCCCGTCAACGAGGTCCTGCGCGAGCTGCCCCGCGGCACCCGCATCGGGCCGCCGGAGGGCCTCTGGTGGCGCTGCGAGACCCTCGGCGAGAAGCTCTACGTGCACCGGCGCTTCCACAAGGACGTCAACGCCGCCGACGGCGTCGCCGCCGCCTGACCTCCTCCACGCCTACTACCCGGGTCGGAGGAGGTTCCGCAGTGCGGAGGATCCGGGCGCCGCGCCCGGCGCGCTAGTGTGATCACGATCACTGGACCACCGCCGAGCAGCCCGGGAAGTGCGAATGATCGAGGCGGAGAACCTCACCAAGCGGTACGGCGACAAGACCGCCGTGGACGACCTGTCCTTCACGGTCGTCCCCGGCCGGGTGACCGGCTTCCTCGGCCCGAACGGGGCCGGGAAGTCGACCACCATGCGGCTGCTGCTCGGCCTCGACCGGCCCGACCGCGGCGACGCCCGCATCAACGGCCGCCACTACCGCGACCTGGACGCCCCGCTGAGCGTCGTCGGCGCGCTGCTGGAGGCGCGGGCCGTGCACACCGGCCGCAGCGCCTACAACCACCTGCTGTGCCTGGCGCAGACGCAGGGCATCGGCAAGCGCCGCGTCGACGAGGTCATCGACCTCGTCGGCCTCGCCGAGGCCGCCCGCAAGCGCGCCGGCGGGTTCTCCCTCGGCATGGGGCAGCGGCTCGGCATCGCCGCGGCGCTGCTCGGCGACCCGTCCGTGCTGATCCTGGACGAGCCCGTCAACGGCCTCGACCCCGAGGGCATCGTGTGGATCCGCACCCTCATGCAGCGGCTCGCCGCCGAGGGGCGCACCGTGTTCGTCTCCAGCCACCTGATGAACGAGATGGCCGTCACCGCCGAGCACCTCATCGTCATCGGGCGCGGCCGGCTCATCGCCGACTGCTCCACCGAGGAGTTCATCGAGCGCAGCACCGAGAAGACGGTCACCGTGCGCAGCCCCGGCGCCGCGCGCCTCGCCGAGCTGGTCACCGCCGAGGGCGGCAAGGCCGACCCGGGCGGCGACGGGCTGCTCACCGTCACCCACATGGAGGCCCCCCGCGTCGGGGAGCTGGCCGCGGCCGAGGGGATCGTCCTGCACGAGCTGACGCCGAGCCGCGGCTCCCTGGAGTCGGCGTTCATGGAGCTGACCCGCGACAGCGTCGAGTACGGCACGGCCGCCCAGGCACTCGGACCCGCGCCCGGACCCGCACCCGGCCCGGCGCCCGGCCCCGTACCGGGCGCGGCGCCCGATCCCGCACCCGGCGCGGCGCCCGGCCAGGCGACCGGACCGGTCCCGACCCAGGAGGAGGAGACCCGATGACCGCGCCCGCCACCGCCGCGCCCGCCGCCGGCCAGGCCGCGCAGGGGCGGCCGAGCTTCGGCCGGCTGATGCTCGCCGAGTGGACGAAGATCCGCACCGTCCGGTCCACGCTGTGGTCGCTGATCCTGCTGGTCCTGCTCGACCTCGGGTTCACCGCGCTGTTCGTCGGCCTCACGATGGCGCAGTGGGACAAGGCCGACCCCGGCGACCGCGCCCAGATCGCCGCCGACCCGGTCAGCTTCATCCTCGGCAGCGGGTTCTTCCTCAGCCAGCTGACCATCTGCGTCCTCGGCGTGCTGGTGATCGCGTCGGAGTACTCCACCGGCATGATCCGCGCCAGCCTGCTCGCGGTGCCGCGGCGGCTGCCGATGCTGTGGGCCAAGGCCCTGGTGTTCGCGCTGGTCGTCCTCGTCCTCGGCGTCGCGGTGTCGTTCGCGTCGTTCTTCATCGGCGCCGGGATCATCGGGGACCGGATGCGGGTGTCCCTCGGCGACGAGGGCGTGCTGCGCGCCGTCGTCGGCGGCGGGCTCTACCTGGCGATGCTCGGGCTGTTCGCGCTCGCGATCGGCGCGATCGTCCGGCACACCGCCGGCGGCATCACCGGCGTCATCGGGTTCGTGCTGGTGCTCGCGCCCCTCGCCATGCTGCTGCCCGGCAGCGTCGGCGACCACATCCACGCCTACCTGCCGTCGGAGGCGGGCACCCTGATCGCCAAGGCCCACCAGGGCCCCGACGACCTGCTCACCCCCTGGCAGGGCTACGGCGTCTTCGCGCTCTGGACGGCCGCGCTGCTCGCCCTGGCCGCGTTCCTGCTCAAACGCAGGGACGCCTGACCCGGCCCGCCCGCGTCCCCGCGCCGCGACCCCGGCGCGGGGACGCTCGCGTCTCCGGGCCCTCCACCGGAACCATTGCACAGTGCAACGGTCGGGTGTACCGTCTTGGGCAGTTGCTTAAAGCGAATGACCAAGATCGGATGCCCTGAGCGGGCGGGAGCGGAGACGATGGCGGACGGCGAGGTGCCCACGCGGATCCGGCTGCTGGAGGCGGCCGTCGCGGTGATGGCCGACGGCGGCTGGGCCGCGGTGACCTCGCGGGCCGTGGCCGACCGCGCGCAGGCCAACAACGCGCTCGTGCACTACTACTTCGGATCCGTGGACGCGCTCCGCCGCGCCGCGGTCCTGCACGCCGTGGAGAAGGAGCTGGAAGGCCCCGTCGAGGCGATCCTGCGGGCCGAGGACGCCCTCACCGCCGTCGCCGACGCCGTCCGCGGGCTCGCGGCGCGCGGCCCCGGCAGCGCCGCGCAGCGGGTCCTGGTCGAGGCGATGCTGAACGGCCTGCGCGACGACGAGCTGCGCGCCGAGACCCAGCGCCAGATCCGGGCGTTCCGCGACCTGCTCGCCGCGCGCCTGGCCGAGAACCGGGAGTCGGGGCTGCTGCGCCCCGACGCCGACCCCCGCGCCCTGTCGGTGGTGCTCACCGCGCTCATCGACGGGCTGCTCATGCACGTGATGGTCGATCCGGAGACCGAGGCCGGCGGCGCGGCGGCGGGCCTGGTGGCCCTGCTGCGCCCGTCCGGGCCCTTGCCCGGGCAGGCGGACGGAGGAGAGGACGATGACGGGACACGGCGGTGAACGGGCGGCGGCCGTCCGGGCGGACGGGGCGGCGCACGGCGATGCCCCGCCGGCGGTTCTGCTGCGCGGCGCCGGCAAGACCTACGGGACCGGGCACGCGCGGGTCCACGCGCTGCGCGAGGCCGACCTGGAGGTGCGGCGCGGCGAGTTCGTCGTCCTGCTCGGCCCGTCCGGGTCGGGCAAGACGACCCTGCTCAACCTGATCGGCGGGATCGAGCCCGCCACCGAGGGCGAGGTGATCGCCGGCGGCCGCGACATCTCCCGGCTCGGCGAGGACGCCCGCACCGCCTACCGGCGCGACACCGTCGGGTTCGTGTTCCAGTTCTTCAACCTCGTCCCGTCGCTCACCGCGCTGGAGAACGTCCGGCTGGTCGCCGAGCTGACCGGCCGCGGCGACCGGGAGCGGGCGGCGGCCGCGCTCGCCGCCGTCGGGCTCGCCGACCGCGCCGGCCACTTCCCGGCGCAGCTGTCGGGCGGCGAGCAGCAGCGCGTCGCGATCGCCCGCGCCATCGCCAAGGACCCCGAGCTGCTGCTGTGCGACGAGCCGACCGGTGCGCTGGACCTGGAGACCGGGCGCGGCGTCCTGCGCGTCCTGCAGGACCTCAACCGCGAGGGGCGCACGGTCCTGGTCGTCACCCACAACGCCGCGATCGCCGCCCTCGCGCACCGCGTGGTGCGGATGCGGTCCGGCCGCATCGTCGGCGTGACCGCCGGCGCCGAGCCGGCCTCCGCCGACCGGGTCGAGTGGTGACCGTGCGCGTCCTCAACGTCAAGCTGCGCCGCGACCTGCGGCGCCGCCCCGCCCAGCTGGTGTCGGCGGTGGTGCTGGTGATGCTCGGCGTCGCGCTGTTCGGCGCGTCCTACGACGCCTACCGCAACCTCGACGCCGGCTACCAGGCCCTGTTCCGCGAGTACCGGTTCGCCGACCTCACCCTGACCGGCGGCGACACCGCCGCGATCGCGCGGGACGCGGCGGCGCGGCCCGGCGTGCGGGCGGTCGCCGTCCGCACGGTCGCGGACGTCCCCCTGCGCATGCCCGGCGGCGACACCCTCGTCGGCCGCGTCGTCGGGCTCCCCGCCGGAGCGCAGCCCGCGGTGAACCGGGTGAAGGTCCTGAGCGGCGCCTACCTCGACCCGGCCGCGCCGCGCGGCGTCCTCGCCGACACCCACATCGCCGACCAGGCGGGGCTGCGGCCCGGCGCCGCCGTGGCGGCGTGGGACGGGCGGGCGTGGCTGCCCCTGTCGGTGCGCGGCACCGTCTCCTCGCCCGAGTACCTGTGGCCCGCCGCCAGCCGCCAGAACGTGCTGCCCGCGCCCGGATCGTTCGGCGTCCTGTTCGTCCCCGAGCCGCTCGCCCGGCGGATCGCCGGGGCCGCGGCGCCCCGCCAGGCGGCCGTCTACTACACCGCCGCCGGACGCGAGCGCGCCGCGGAGCTGGACGCCGCCCTCACCGCCGCCGCCCGGTCGCACGGGGCGGGCGCGGCGCTCACCCGCGCCGAGCAGCCCTCCAACGCCACCCTCGCCGAGGACATCAAGGGGTTCTCCGAGCTGGCGGTGATGTTCCCGCTGCTGTTCCTCACCGCCGCCGGCGTCGCCGTCTACGTCGTGCTGACCCGCCGCGTCGCCCGCGACCGGGTGATCATCGGGACGCTGCGCGCCTCCGGGTTCCGCCGCCGCACCGTCGTCGCCCACTACCTCGCCACCGGCGTCGCGGTCGGGCTCGCCGGGTCCGCCCTCGGCGTCGCCGCCGGGCTCCTGCTGGCCGGGACCGTCACCCGGCTGTACGGGGACGCGATCGGGCTGCCGGAGACGCTGGTGTCGGTGCGCGCGACCACCGTCGCCGCCGGGCTGGCGTTCGGGGTCGCCGCGGGCGCGCTCGCCGCGCTCGCGCCCGCGGCGGCGGCCGCACGCGTCCCGCCCGCCGAGGCGATGCGCGGCACCGTCCCCGCGACCGGGGGAGGGGGCCGGCTCGCCCGGCTGGCGCGGGCGGTGCCCGCCGCGGGGCGGCTGCCCGCCGGGGCGTGGCTGGTGCTGCGCGGCCCCACGCGCCAGTTGCGCCGCACCATCTACACCATGGCGGGCGTCGTCCTCGCCCTCGTCCTGATCCTGGTGTCGTGGGGGATGCTCGACTCCTCCAAGGCCACCGTCTCCCGCCAGTTCGACCAGATCCAGCGGCAGGACGCCGAACTCACCCTCGGGCGCCCCCTCGACGGCGCCGCGCTCGGCGCGGTGGCCGCGACCCCCGGGGTCCGCGCCGCCGAGCCGTCCGCGCACGTCCCCGTCACCGTCACCGCCGGGGGCGGGGGCTACTCCACCACCGTCGTCGGGCTCCCCGCCGGGACCCGCATGCACCGGTTCCTCACCCCCGGCGGCGGCGAGCGGAGCCTGCCCGCGCACGGCGTGCTGCTCGGCGTGGCCCTGCGCGACAAGCTCGGCGTGGACGCCGGCGACCGCGTCGGGCTGCGCCTCGGCGACGGCCGCACCGCCACGGCGACCGTCGCCGGGTTCGTGGACGAGCCGCTCGGCACCTACGCCTACGCCACGCTCGGCCAGCTCGCCGCCTGGGCGCCGGACGCCGCGCCCGACACGGTCCTGGTGGCGTTCGACCCCGGCGCCGACCGCGCCGCCGCCGGGCGCGCCCTCGCCGCGCGGCCCGGCGTCGTCGCCTACACCGACGCGCACGCCCTGAAGAAGACCATGGACGAGTACATGAACCTGTTCTACGTGTTCGTCGCGGTCATGCTCGCGTTCGGCGGGCTGCTGGCCTTCACCGTCCTGTTCGCCACCCTGTCGGTGAACCTCGCCGAACGCGGCACCGAACTGGCCACGCTGCGCGCCGCCGGCGTCGGGCGGCGCCGCCTCGGCCGGCTCGTCACCGCCGAGAACCTCCTCGTCGTGGCCGCCGGCGCGGTCCCCGGGCTGATCCTCGGGAGGCTCGCCACCGGGGCGTTCCTCGGCGCGTTCAACAGCGACCTGATGTCGTTCCACACCGAGATCCGGCCCGCCACCTTCGCCTGGTCGGCGCTCGCCGTGATCGCCGTCGCGTGGGCGGCGCAGCGCCCCGGCCTGCGCGGCCTGGCCCGCATGGACCTCGGCGCGCTCGTCCGGGAACGGTCCGGCTGACCCCCGCCCGCTCCGCCCCGACCGGCACGGCGGTCAGGCGTAACGGTCAGGCGTGCGGTCACGCGTACAGGGCGTTCAGCCA
>NZ_JBIQHY010000007.1:16063-77801 GCF_044508335.1 Actinomadura sp. | reverse complement strand
CGGCGGTCAGGCGTAACGGTCAGGCGTGCGGTCACGCGTACAGGGCGTTCAGCCAGTCCTGCCACGCCTTCCGCGCCCGGTCGGCGGACGCGGCCGCGTCCGGCGCGAACCGGTGCAGCGCGATGCCCACCGGGCCGCCCCACGCGTCGCGGCCGAAGAACCGGTACATCGCGTCGCCGGTGCGCAGCCCGATGAAGTGCTCGTTCCGGTAGTCGAGGACGGCCTCGGCGGGGCCGGCGTCCGGCAGGTCCACCCGCACCGTGTCGCCCTCGGCGGCGCCGTCCAGCCCGAGCGCGCGGCCGACCGCGGCGAACGAGCCCTTGCGCATGGACTCCGCCGGGCCCTGCACGTCGGAGTGCGCCGCCCGCCGCCCGGTGAAGTGCGCCAGGTACTGGCGCAGCGTGTGCAGGTAGAAGTCGGTGTGCCGGTTCGCGCCGTCGTACTGGTCGTCCCAGTCGCCGGTGAAGATGCCGCTGTGCACGTAGCGGACCCAGGCGCCGCCGCCCTCGCGCGGCTCGATCCGGTGCTCGAGGACGTTGAGGGTCTGCGGCATGCCGTGGATGCCGTTCGGGTCCTCCGCTCGGCTGGCCAGCCGGTGCGGCGGGTCCCACGCGGTGATGACGCCCCCGCCGGCGACGCCGCCGCCCTCGCGGGGCTCGAACTCCATCGGCCACAGCCACGCGGCGGTGCCGGTGGTGACGGCGTCCCAGACCTGCTCGGGGCTCGCCTCGGTCTCGTACTCGCGGACGATCTCGAATTCCCTGCCCATGGTCGCTCTCCTCGCGCTCTCAGCTCTCGATCTCCCCGGTGGGCTGCGGTTCCGCGCGCGCCCCGGGCTCGGTCTTCAGGGACGGGTGGACGGCGATGACGACGCGGTGCGCGCGGCCGCCCTCCACCGCCCCGCCGTGGTACTTGCGGACGAGCGCGCTCACCCCGGCGGTCAGCTCCTCGATGAACGCGGCCCGGTCCGCCGCCGTGGCGAACACGACCTCCCCGTCCAGCGCGTAGGTGGCCAGCCGCTTGTCGGCCCGCGCCGCCCCGCTGATCAGCGCGCCGACGTCGCGGACCAGCCGCGCGGCCAGCGCCAGCAGCCACCGCGCCGACAGCGCGTCGCGGTGCCGGCCGGGGTCGGGCTGCAGCGTCGCGAGCGCCAGCGGCGAGATGACGTAGGACGCCGCCGTCGCCCGCAGCAGCCGCTCGGTCATGTTGCCCTTGCGGCGCTCGCCGACCAGCTCGACCAGGCCGTGCCGCTCCAGCGTGCGCAGGTGGTAGTTGACCTTCTGCCGGGGGAGGCCCACCCGCGCCGCCAGCGTCGCCGCCGACATCGGCTCGCCCAGCTCGGCCAGCAGCCGCGCCCGCATGGGGTCCAGGGAGGCGGCCGCCGCCTCCGCGTCCTCGATCACCGTCACGTCCAGCATGCCCTCATCATCGCTGCCGACAAATCGATTTGTCAAGACAGGATTCTTGGTCTTGCGGTGTTGTCCCGGATGCCCGGTTCGTTCTCGGGTAGTGGGAGGGCATGGCCAACGACCCGGAAGCCCGGTCCCGCACGCCCGGCGCACTGCGCGACTACGCCTTCATCGCCGACGGCGAGCGCGGCGTCCTCGTCGGCCCGGACGGCGAGTACGCCTGGATGTGCTTCCCCCACTGGGACTCCGACCCGGCCTTCGCCGGCCTGCTCGGCGGGCCCGGCGGATACCTGGTCCAGCCCGCGTGCGAGCGGTTCGTGCCGGGCGGCCACTACGAGGACCGCGGGCTCATCTGGCGCAGCCGGTGGGTGACCGGCGAGGGGTCCATCGTCGAGTGCCGCGAGGCGCTGGCCCGCCCCGCCCGCCGCGACCGCGCCGTCCTGCTGCGCCGCTGCCGGGCGGTGCGCGGCGGCGCCCGGCTGCGCGCCCTGCTGGACGTGCGCGCCGGCGGCCCGCGCATGCGGAGCCCGCACCACCGCGACCCCGACTGGACCGCCCGCAGCGGCGGCGTCCGGATCCGCTGGCGCGGCGCCGACGAGGCCGTCGTGCGGGAGGGGCCGGACGGCGGCGCGGTCCTCGCGGCGGCCTTCGACCTCGCCGAGGGCGAGTCCCGCGACCTCGTGCTCGAACTGGCCGCGGACGGCGCCGCCGCGGACCCGGCGGCGCTGGACGCCGACGCGCTGTGGGAGGCCACCGAACGGGACTGGCGGCGGGCCGTCCCCTCCTGCGGCGACACGATCGCCCCGCGCGACGCCCGGCTGTCCTACGCGGTCCTGACCGGGATGACCAGCCGGGCCGGCGGCATGGCCGCCGCCGCGACGACCGCGCTGCCCGAACGCGCCGACGAGGGCCGCAACTACGACTACCGCTACGCCTGGATCCGCGACCAGTGCTTCGCCGGGCACGCCGTGGCCGCGCACGGCGGCCCCCCGCACGTGCTGCGCAGCGCCGCCGAGTTCGTCACCGCCCGCCTCCTGGCCGACGGCGACCGGCTGCGGCCCGCCTACACCGTCGCGGGCGGCCCCGTCCCCGCCCAGCGCGGCAGCGGCCTGCCCGGCTACCCCGGCGCCGCCGCCGTCACCGGCAACCGCGCCGGCGGGCAGTGGCAGCTCGACGCGGCCGGCGAGGCCCTGCTGCTGCTCGCCACCGCCGCCGAGCACGACCGCGCCGGGGACGGCGCCCGGGAGGCCGCCCGCGTCGCCGCCGCGGCGGTCGGCAGCCGCTGGCGCGGCCCCGGCGCCGGCATCTGGGAGACCGACGACCGGCTGTGGACCCACTCCCGGCTGATCTGCGTCGCCGGGCTGCGGCAGGCCGCCCGCGTCCTCGGCGGCCCCCGCGAGGCCGCCGCCTGGAACTCCCTCGCCGACGCCGTCCTCGCCGAGACCGCCCGGACCGCGCTCACCCCCGGCGGCCGGTGGCGGCGCGCCACCGACGACGACCGGGTCGACGCCGCGCTGCTCATCCCGCCGCTGCGCGGCGCCGTGCCCGCCGGCGACCCGCGCACCGCCGCGACGCTCGAGGCCGTCCGCGCCGAGCTCGTCCAGGAGGGCTTCGTCTACCGGTACCGGGCCGGCGGCGAGCCGCTCGGCGCCGCCGAGGGCGCCTTCACCCTGTGCGGCTTCTTCCTCGCGCTCGCCGAGCACCGGCAGGGCGAGGCCGCCCGCGCCCTCGGCGCCTTCGAGCGGACCCGGTCCGGCACCGCCACCAGCGGGCTGTTCTCCGAGGAGTACGACGTCGAGCAGAGGCAGCTGCGCGGCAACATCCCGCAGGCGTTCGTGCACGCCCTCCTGCTGGAGACCGCCGCCCGCCTGGCCTCCTAGCCCGCCGCCCCGGGCCGCGTTGGCGCACCCGGGCCCGGCCCTGTAGAAAGCTGTCATGGACGAGGACGGGGACGCCGGAGTCGACGAGGTCACCTCGGCGATGCTGACCGCGTCGCGGCTGCTCGTGGCGATCTCCGCGCGCTCCCTGGCCGAGGTCCAGGACGCCGTCACGCTGCCGCAGTTCCGGCTGCTCGTCGTGCTGTCCTCGCAGGGCCCCACCAAGCTCGTCACGCTCGCCGGGCTGCTGGAGGTCAACCCGTCCACCGCGCTGCGGATGGTCGACCGGCTCACCGCCGCCGGGCTCGTCCGCCGCGAGGCCAGCCCGCGCAGCGGCCGCGAGGTCCTCATCCAGGTCACCGGCGCCGGGCGGCGCATCGTCGACGACGTCACCGCCCGCCGCCGCGCCGAGATCGCCGCGGTCGTCTCCCGGATGCCCGCCGGGCAGCGGCGCGCCCTCGTCGCCGCCCTGCGCGCCTTCACCGAGGCCGGCGGCGAACCCCCGGTCGGCGACACCGCCCAGCTCGGCTGGACCTGACCCCGGCCGGACCCGGCCCCGGCCGCGTCGAACCCCGCCGCCCCGGCGTGCGTACTGCAGCCGTAACGCCCTTCACCTCGACCGAGAGGCGGTGCCGGATGCCCCGACCCCGACCGGCCGCCGCAGCGGCCGCCGTGCCCGCCGCGCTGGCCGCCGGCCTGCTCCTGAGCGCCTGCCTGCCCGCCGGGCGGCAGGCCGCCGACGGCGCCGCGGTGGCGCCCAAGGCCGGCGACGAGGCCGCCGCCCAGTCCACCGTCGTCACCGACTGGGGCCCGCTCGGCCCCGCCGACCGCGACGTCATCGTCCAGCTCCGGCAGGCCGCGCTGTGGGAGATCCCCGTCGCCCGCCAGGCGCAGCGCCGCGCCGCCCGGCCCGCGACCCGCCGCGCGCTCGCGGAGATCGCCCGCCGGCACGCCGGGCTCGACCAGCTGAACCGCAGGGTCGCCGGGCGGCTCAACGTCCCGCTGCCGAACCGGCCCAGCGCCGTCCAGCAGAGCTGGATGTCGGAGATCAGCGGCAAGTCGGGCAACAACTACGACAAGACCGCCGTGGCGCGGATGCGGATGGCCCAGGGCATGCTCTACGCCGAGCTCGGCGCCGTCCGCGCCAGCACCCGCAACACCCTCGTGCGGCAGTTCGCCGAGCGGGCGCAGCCGTTCGTCAACGAGCAGATGCGGCAGCTGGAGTCCACCGGGTTCGTCACCGGCGACACGCTGCCCGACCCGCCCGCCGTCACCGAGCCGCCGCCGCCCGCCCCGCCCGGCGCGCGCCGCTCCCCGGCACCCGCCGCGACGTCGCTGCTGTCCTGACGCGCTGTCCTGACGCGGATCGGCGCCCGACCCGGATCGGCGCTAGCGCCCGAGCTCGCCGAGCAGGGCGGTGAGCGTCGCGCCGAGCGGCGCGTCCAGCCTGACCGCCGCGTGCTCGTCGCCGCGCGTCGCGCCCCGGTTGACGATCGCCACCGGCACGCCGTGCCGGGCCGCGTGCCGGACGAACCGGTAGCCCGACAGCACCGCCAGCGACGACCCGAGCACCAGCAGCGCGCCCGCGGCCCCGGTGAGCGCGTAGCAGTCCCGGACCCGGGCCGGCGGCACGTTCTCCCCGAAGAAGACCACGTCGGGCTTGAGGACGCCGCCGCACCGCTCGCACGGCACGACCCGGAACGCGGCGGCGGCCTCGTCGGGGATCACCGCGTCCCCGTCGGGGTTGATCGCCTCCGCGCGCGCCTCGAAGCCGGGGTTCGCGTCGCGCAGCCGCGCCTCCAGCCGCCCGCGCGGCGTCCGCTGCCCGCACCCCAGGCACACGACCCGGTCCAGCGACCCGTGCAGCTCGATCACCCCGTCCGCGCCGGCCGCCTGGTGCAGCCCGTCGACGTTCTGCGTGATGATCCCCGCGAGCAGGCCGCGCCGCTGCAGCTCCGCCACCGCCCGGTGCCCCGCGTTCGGGCGCGCCGCCGCCATGTGCCGCCGCCCGAGATGGGCGCGCGCCCAGTACCGGCGCCGCGCCGCCTCGCTCCCGGTGAACGCCTGGTAGGTCATCGGCTCCGCGCGCCGCCGGCGCCCCGTCTCGCCGCGGTAGTCCGGGATGCCCGACTCGGTGGACAGCCCGGCGCCGCTGAGCACCACCACGTCCCCGCCGGAGACGAGGTCGGCCAGCAGTGCGAGCTCGCCGGTCCCCGCCGCGTTCTCCGCCACCTGCGTCACCCCTCCATGGTGCACGACCGGGACGAGTGAGGGACGAAACGCCCGGCGCTCCTGTGGCGCGTGTCACCCGCGTGACAAAAACCGCCGGGAGAATGTGCCCGGGGCGGCAAGTTCCGCCGGGCGCCGCCGCGCTAGCTTCCGAAGCCCCGCCTCTCCGCGGGATCCCCCCACACCGCGAGGTGCCGATGACGCGTGAACACCGTGCCCGGAAAGGCCGCTCCCGGGCGTGCCGCGCCGATGGGACGCCCCGCGTCGTGGTGACCGGGTTCGGCGTGAAGAGCCCCGCGGGCGGCACGCCCGCGGAGGTGCTCGCGACCGTCCTGGCCGGCAAGTCGCAGGCCGTCCACGTCCCCGAGCTGCTGGAGGCCGGGACCGCCGTCTCGTTCGGCTGCCCCGCCCAGCCCCTGGACGAGGACCGCTACTTCGGCAGGCCCGAGCGGCGCCGCCTCGACCGGATGACCAAGCTCGGCGTCGCCGCGGCCGACGACGCCGTCGCCGACGCCGGGCCCGGCTACGGCGGCGACCCCGCCCGCCGCGGCGTCTACGTCGGGACGGCCGCCGCCGGGCTCGCCTCCGCCGTCGCGCTCGGCGGCCACGAGCACGCCGGGACGCTGGACCGGGTGCCGGTCCCCGCCGTCCCGAAGATCATGCCGAACGCGACCGCCGCGAACGTGTCCATCCGGCACGGCTGCGAGGGCCCCTGCCTCACCTTCTCCACCGGCTGCGCCAGCGGCGCCACCGCGATCGGCGAGGCCGCCCTCGCCATCCGCGCCGGCCGGATCGACGCGGCCGTCGCCGGCGGCGTCGACGCGATCCTCACCCCGTTCGTCATGGCCGCGTTCGCCCGCATCGGCGCGCTCGCCCGCCGCGACCCCGCCCCGCACACCGCCGGGCGCCCGTTCGACGCCGACCGCGACGGGTTCGTCGTCGGGGAGGCCGCCGCGTTCCTCGCCCTGGAGCGCGCCGACCGCGCCGAGGCCCGCGGCGCCCGCGTGTACGGGGAGGTCGCCGGGTACGGGGCCGCCTCCGACGCCGCCCACCTCGTGCGGCCCCGCCCGGACGGGGAGGTCGCCGCCCGCTGCATCGCCGCGGCGCTCGCCGACGCCGGGCTGGAGGCGTCCCGGATCGGGCACATCAGCGCGCACGCCACCGGCGCCCGCGGCAACGACGGCGCCGAGGCGCTGGCGATCGACCGCTGCTTCGGCGGCCGCACCCCGCCCGTCACCGCCACCAAGGGCGTCACCGGGCACGTCCTCGGCGCCGGCGGTGCGCTGCAGGCGATGCTCGCGCTGCTCAGCGCCGCGGACGGGCTCGTCCCGCCCACCGCCAACTTCACCGCGCCCGACGCCGAGACCGCGCTCCTGGACGTCGTGCACGGCGAGGCCCGGGCGATCCCGCCCGCGCGGCCCGCGCTGTCGAACTCGTTCGGGTTCGGCGGGCACGACGCTGCCCTCGTCCTCACCCCCGCCTGACGGGGCGCTCCGGCCGGGGGCCTACCCGTCCACCCGGGGCCTACCCGTCCACCCGGGGGCCGACGGGCCGGGGCCCGTCCGGGACCGCGGGGCCGCGGCGCCGGCGGGAGGACCGCCCGCCGCGGGAGGCCAGCAGCGCCCCGGCCGCGATCAGCAGGACGCCGGCGGCGCCGCCGCACAGCGGCACCACGGTCTTCAGCAGCCGGATCTTCCGGGCGCCGTCCGCGGAGCGGTCCTGCAGCGCCCGCCGCGACTCCGGCGTCATCTTCAGGGTGAAGTCCGCGACGACGAGCCGGCCAGGCCCCTCCTTGGGGCGCAGCGTCGACAGGACGTGCCGCTGCTGGTCGATCGGCGCGCCCGTCCGCGGGTCCACCCAGTACGTCGCCTCGGCCTGGTAGTAGCGGTCCACCGGCACCGCCGGGCCGCCCGCGGGGCGCCCCAGCAGCTCGCCGGGCACGTCCGGCAGCTCCCCGGCGACCCTGGTCTCCGGGATCCGCTGGACGAAGCGGTAGGCGAGCAGGCCGCCGACGCGCTCCCGGCCGTCGAAGACCACCGGCCAGCTGCGCAGCGTGGAGGTGTCGAACAGCTCCAGGCCCTTCTTGCGGACCTGCACCGGCCAGAACAGCCCGATGCCCGACAGCCGGACGCCGGCGTCGCCGTCGATCGCCGCGCCGCAGCAGTTCCGCAGCCGCCCGGTGCGGCGGTCGAACGCGTACCGCTGCTTCTGGAGCTCGATCGTGGTGCCGCGCCCCACGTCCTGCACGACCGTCGTGGAGTCCCACACCGCGACGCCGTCGTGCGCCGACTTCGGGTCGCCGCGGACGGTGTTGGTCGCCACGATCGTCGCGCCCGTCCGCGGCATCGCCTCCCCGGCGTCGAAGTAGGAGGCGTCGTCGGCGCGCAGCCGGGTCACCTGGTACAGGTCCGCCGGCGCCCCGATCAGCGACGGCGCCACGTAGAAGCGGACGAGGAGCCCGGCGGCCAGCAGGAACGCGCCGAGCCCGATGAGGGACGCACCCATGATCCGCCGCACTGCCGCCTCCCGGCCCACGCTCGGAACCACGCACGAACTTGATATTTCATCTTTTGCGAGTGTCCCGCATCACACCCGCAAAAGAAATGGATCAGCGCCCGAACCCCGCGAAGAGTGTGCCGCCGCCCAGCCGGACCGGTCGTCCGGCGCGGCCCGCCCGCCCGAACCCCTCGTCCGGCCCGCCTCGGGGGCGGCGCCGCGGTGAGCGCCAGTTAACGCGCGGGTCACGCGAGTGATCCATCCGGGAAATACGGGCCGCCCAGCATCGGGGTTCATGGGAGCCGACAGCACAACGGACCGGAGGCTGGTCGTCGCGGGGCACGGACCGGCCGCGCACCGCCTCGTGGAGGCGCTCCGCGCGCGGGACGCCGCCGGGACCTGGACCATCACCGTCATCGGCGAGGAGCCGCGGCCCGCCTACGACCGGGTGGCGCTGACGACCCACCTGGAGGGCGCCGACCTCGCCCACCCCGCGCACGGCCCCGAGGTCGCCGTCCGCACCGGCGAGCGGGTCACCGCGATCGACCGCGCCGCCCGCACGGTCGCCACCTCGGCGGGGGACGCCGTCCCCTACGACGCGCTCGTCCTCGCCACCGGGTCGGCGCCGTTCGTGCCGCCGGTCCCCGGCGCGGACCTGCCCGGCGTGTTCGTCTACCGCACGATCGACGACCTGGACGCCATCCGCGCGTACGCCGCCGGCAAGACCACCGGCGCCGTCGTCGGCGGCGGCCTGCTCGGCCTGGAGGCGGCCCGCGCCCTGCAGGGCCTCGGGCTGCGCAGCGGCGTCGTCGAGGTCGCGCCGTGGCTGATGCCCCGGCAGCTCGACGAGGGCGGCGGCGCGATGCTGCGCCGCCACATCGAGGGCCTCGGCATGGCCGTGCACGCCGGCGTCCCGATCCGCGCCCTGGAGGCGGGCGGGGACGGCGCCGTCCGCCGCGTCGTCCTCGACGACGGCACCGTGGTCGACGCAGAGGTCGTGGTGATCTCCGCCGGCATCCGCCCGCGCGACGAGCTGGCCCGCGGCTGCGGCCTGCCGGTGGGGGAGCGCGGCGGCGTCGCCGTCGACGGGACCTGCCGCACCGAGGACCCCGCGATCTGGGCCGTCGGCGAGTGCGCGTCGGTCGAGGGGACGGTCTACGGGCTCGTCGGGCCGTGCTTCTCCATGGCCGAGGTCGTCGCCGACCGGCTCCTGTCGGACGCCAGCACCGCCGTGTTCGAGGGCGCCGACATGTCGACGAAGCTGAAGCTGATGGGCGTGGACGTCGCCAGCTTCGGCGACCCGTTCGCCGGCCCGGAGCAGGGCGCGCTCGGCGTCACCTACACCGACCCCGTCGCCGGCGTGTACAAGAGGCTCGTCGTCAGCGACGACGCGCAGACCCTGCTCGGCGGCGTCCTCGTCGGCGACGCCGAGTCCTACGGGACGCTCCGCGCCTACGTCGGGGGCGGCCTGCCCGGCCCGCCCGAGCAGATGCTGTTCGGCGGCACCGAGGCCGCCGGCGGCGACCTGCCGGGCGCGACGGTCATCTGCTCCTGCAACAACGTCACCGCCGAGGACATCCGCTGCGCCATCGCCGAGCACTCCCTCACCGACGTGCCCGGCGTGAAGGACTGCACCCGCGCCGGCACGAGCTGCGGCAGCTGCGTGCCCCTGGTGAAGCGGATCCTGGACGCCGAGCTGACCGCCGCCGGGATCGAGGTCAGCAAGGCCATCTGCGAGCACTTCGACTACAGCCGCGCCGAGCTGTTCGACATCATCCGCGGCGGGGGCGTCACCAGCTTCACCCAGCTCGTCGAGGAGCACGGCACCGGCCGCGGCTGCGACATCTGCAAGCCCGCCGTCGCCTCCATCCTGGCCAGCCTCGGCAACGGCCACATCCTGGAGGGCGAGCAGGCCGCGCTGCAGGACACCAACGACCACTTCCTCGCCAACCTGCAGAAGAACGGCACCTACTCGGTCGTCCCGCGCGTCCCCGGCGGGGAGATCACCCCCGAGAAGCTCATCGTGATCGGGGAGGTCGCCCGCGACTTCGGCCTCTACACCAAGATCACCGGCGGGCAGCGCATCGACCTGTTCGGCGCCCGCGTCGAGCAGCTCCCCGAGATCTGGCGGCGGCTCGTCGAGGCCGGGTTCGAGTCCGGCCACGCCTACGGCAAGGCGCTGCGCACGGTGAAGTCGTGCGTCGGGTCCACCTGGTGCCGCTACGGCGTCCAGGACTCGGCCGCCATGGCGATCCGCCTCGAACTGCGGTACCGGGGGCTGCGCGCCCCGCACAAGCTGAAGTCGGCCGTGTCCGGCTGCGCCCGCGAATGCGCCGAGGCGCAGAGCAAGGACTTCGGCGTCATCGCCACCGAGAACGGCTGGAACCTCTACCTCGGCGGCAACGGCGGCATGCGGCCCCGGCACGCCGACCTGTTCGCCACCGACCTCACCGACGACGAGCTGATCCGCTACATCGACCGGTTCCTGATGTTCTACATCCGCACCGCCGACCGGCTGCAGCGCACCGCGAGCTGGCTGGAGTCCCTCGACGGCGGCCTGGACTACCTCCGCGAGGTCATCGTGGACGACCGGCTCGGCATCTGCGCCGAACTCGACGCCGCCATGGCCCGCCACGTCGCGTCCTACTCCGACGAGTGGCGCGACACCCTCGACGACCCCGAGCGGCTCCGCCGGTTCGTGTCCTTCGTCAACGCCCCGCGCACCCCCGACCCGAGCATCGCGTTCGCGGTCGAGCGCGACCAGATCAAGCCGCTCCCGCTGGAGGTGAAGCGATGAGCCCCGCGGCCCGGCCGGGCATCGTGGTCGTCGGAAACGGCATGGCGGGGTCGCGGTTCGTCAGCGAGCTGCGCGACCGCGACACCGCGACCCCCGTCACGGTGTTCGGCGCCGAGACCCAGCGCCCCTACAACCGGGTGCTGCTGTCCAACGTCCTCGCCGGCGTGACCCGGCCCGACCACATCAGCCTGGTCGACGCCGCCTGGTACGCCTCCCACGGCGTGGACGCCCGGCTCGGCGTCGAGGTCACCCGCGTCGACCGCGCCGCCGGGACGGTGCACGCCTCCGACGGGACCGTCACGCCGTACGAGACGCTCGTCCTCGCGACCGGCAGCACCGCGTTCGTCCCGCCGATGCCCGGCCTGCGGGACGGCCTCCCCGAGGGCGCCCTGGTGTTCCGCACCCTGGACGACTGCCGGCGCATCACCGAGCTCGCCGCCTCCGCGCGGCGCGCGGTCGTCGTCGGCGGCGGGCTGCTCGGCATCGAGGCGGCCCGCGGGCTGGCCGGCCGCGGGCTGGACGTCACCGTCCTGCACCTGGCCGGGCACCTCATGGAACGCCAGCTCGACCCCGCCGCCGGCAAGGTCCTCGCCCGCACCCTCGCCGCGCTCGGCATCGGCACCCGGCTGCAGGCCGGCGTCGCCGGGCTGCGCACCGCCGGCGGCGCCGTCACCGGCGTCGAGCTGGCCCGGCCCGGCGGCGGGACCGAGGTCGTCGACGCCGACCTCGTCATCCTGGCCTGCGGCGTCCGGCCCGAGGTGACCCTCGCCCGCGACGCCGGCCTGGCCGTCGGCCGCGCCATCGTCGTGGACGACGAACTGCGGTCGGTCACCGACCCGTCCGTCCGCGCCATCGGCGAGTGCGCCGAGCACCGCGACGAGGTGTACGGGCTCGTCGCGCCCGCCTGGGAGCAGGCCGGCGTCCTCGCCGGGCTGCTCGCCGGCACCGACCCCGCCGCCCGCTTCACCGGCGCCCGGCAGATCACCCGGCTCAAGGCCGCCGGCATCGAGCTGGCCTCGATGGGGGAGACGCACTTCGGCGACGACGACGAGGACGTGGAGGTCGTCCGGTTCACCGACGCCGCCCGCGGCACCTACAAGAAGGCCGTGATCCGCGACGGGCGGCTCATCGGCGCGATCCTGCTCGGCGAGACCGCCGCCGCCGGAACCCTCACCCGGCTCTACGACCGCGCCGCGCCGCTGCCCGCCGAGCGCCTCGGCCTGCTGTTCCCCGGCATGGGCCGCGCCGCGGAGGCCGAGTCGCCGGTGCGGATGCCCGACGCCGCCACCGTCTGCCACTGCAACAACGTCAGCAAGGGGGAGATCCGCGCCTGCTGGCAGGCCGGCGCCCGCACCGCCGCCGACGTCGCCCGCGCCACCCGCGCCGGCACCGGCTGCGGCGGCTGCCGCGACGCCGTCGAGGGCATCGTCGCCTGGCTGGACGAGCAGGACTCCGCCGACGTCGCCTGAACCCGCCGAACCCCGCCGCCGAACCCCGCCGCCGACCTGGCGGCGGGGGCGGCCCGGGGCGGTGGGTAGGCTCCGCCCATGCTCGACGGACGTCCGCTGATCGACGCGCACGTGCACGCCGCCCGCCTGCCGACCCTGCCCCCGGCATGGCGGCAGTGGGCCGAGGAGTTCGGCGCGTCCCACCCCTGGCAGGACCTCTACGACGCCGACGGGACCCTCGTCCCCGAGCGGGTCGACGCCCGCTTCGAGGAGGAGGGCGTCGACATCGCCCTGCTGCTGTGCGAGTACAGCCCGAAGACGACCGGCACCCAGCCCATCGAGGACCTGGAGCCGCTCCTCAAGCACAACCCGCGCCGCTTCCGGCCGATCGCCAACGTCAACCCCCACCTGCACTACCCGATCGGCGCCGAGGTCGCACGGCAGCTGGAGTTCGGCGCCGCCGCGCTGAAACTCCACCCCGTGCACGGCGGGTTCAGCGTCGCCGACCCCGACCTGTACCCCGCCTACGAGGTGTGCCGCGACGCGGGCGTGCCCGTCGTCGTGCACTGCGGCACCAGCTCCTTCCCCGGCTCGGCCAACCGGTACGCCGACCCGACGCCCGTCGACGACGTCCTGCGGCTGTTCCCCGGCCTGACGTTCGTCCTCGCCCACGGCGGCCGCGGCTGGTGGTACGACGCCGCCGCGTTCCTCGCGCTGTCCCGCGAGGAGGTGTGGATCGAGCTGTCCGGGCTGCCGCCGCGCCGGCTCCCCGAGTACTACGCCCGGCACGACCTGCGCCGCCTGGCCCGCAAGTTCATCTTCGGCACCGACTGGCCGGGCGTCCCCGGCGTCGCACGCAACGCCCGCGCCGTCGCCGGCCTCGGGCTGGACGAGGAGACGCTGTCCCTCGTCCTCGCCGGCAACGCCCTGCGCGTCTACAAGGGCCTGTCCCTCTGACCCCTCCGGCCGCCGGCCGTTTCGCCCCCCGCCCGCGGGAAAGGACTCCTCCATGACCGACCCCGGTCCGTTCACCGAGGACGTCGTGCGGCAGATCATGCGGCACATGAACGACGACCACGCCGCCGACTGCCTCACCATCTGCCGCGCCCTCGGCGGCCGCCCCGGCGCGACCGCCGCCCGGATGACCGGCCTGGACCCCGGCGGCATCGAGTTCGCCGTCAGCGACGGCGGCGCCGAGCACACCGTCCGGATCCCGTTCGGCGAGCGGCTCACCGAGCGCCCGCAGGTGCGGCGCGAGGTCGTCCGGATGACCGAGGAGGCCCGCGCCGCCCTGAGCGGCTGACCTGGCTGGCCTGCACCCCGTCGGCGGCGACGCCGCCCGGCTCTGCCGCTTCCCCGGCAGGCCCAGGGCCTGCAGGGGCCGCTGCCGCGCCTCGCCCGAGGCCGCGGCGGGGGACGCCGCCGAGCAGACCCGGGTCAGCGCCGGGGCCGGGACCGCCTGCCGGCCCGGCGCCGCCGTCACCGCCGGGCTCGGCGGGCACGTCCGCGCCGGCGCCGCCTGACGGCGCGCCCCGCGGGATTTGGGGCGGGCCGAAAAGGGGATGCGGTTTGGCTCGCGGGCGGGTGGAGATCCGGTAGGCAGCCGCGGGGCCCGCGACGGGCCCCCGACCCCCAACGGAGGCCCGACATGCTCGCGATCGTCGCCGCGATCGTCTTCGCCCTGGCTCTGCTCTTCGACCTCGCCGACGTCTCCTCGGACGCGATCAACAACGGGACGCTGACCGTCCTCGGCCTGCTGCTCATCGCGCTGCACTTCGCCGGCGTCGGCACGTCGGCGAACTGGCGGCCCCGCCGCTACAGCCGCCGCCGCTGACCGGCGGTCACTCGGCGCGGGAGAACCGGACCCGGCGCCGCGCCGGGTCCGCCTCCTCCAGCCGCACCTTCACCTGCTCGCCGAGCGGCAGGTCCGCGCCCTCGCAGCGGCCGAACACCGGCGGCGCCACCAGCTGGACGCGCCCGCCGGTGCGGTCGCCGTTCACGTCCACCACCACCGCGTCGAACACCTCCCCGACGTGGTCGCGCAGCAGCAGCGCCTCGACGAGGTCGACGCAGGCGTGGTCGACGTCGGCGGCCCGGCGCAGCGCCCGCTGCATCGTGTCGGGCAGCCCCGGCAGCGCCTCGCGCGCCCACCCCGGCACCGGGCGCCCCGCCGCCAGCGCCAGGCACACCTCCGTCGCGTACCGGTCCGCCAGCCGCCGGATCGGCGCGGTGACGTGCGCGTACGGGGCCGCCACGGCGGCGTGGCCGGGCTGTGCGGGCGGCGCCCCGTCGAACGCGGTGTAGCCGGCGCCGCGCATCAGCGCCGCCGCGTCGTGCAGGAACGCCGCGTGCCGGGGCAGCGCCGGGTCGAGGGCGCGGACGATGCCGCCGTAGGAGGCGTCCGCCGGCCAGGCGACGCCGAGCGCGCGCGCCGCGATCCGCAGCCGCGCCTCCGCCTCGGCGGGGGGCGGCGGCATCGTGCGCAGCAGCCCGACCCCGCCGTCCAGCATCAGCCGGGCCGCGGCCCGGCCGGTCAGCAGGGAGATCTGCGCGTTCCACGCCTCGGTCGCGAGGTCGCCGCGCAGCTTCACCGCCCAGCCGCCGGCGGCGTGCACGACCTCCTGCTCGGGCAGCGGCAGGCTGACCCCGCCGCGCGCCGCCTCCGCCGCGATGAGCCGCTCGCCGATCTCGCCGAGCAGCGCGATGCGCGGATCCCCGCCGTCGTGGCGGGCGGTGGCGTAGTCGAGGCGGTCGCGGCTGCGGACGACGGCGCGCCGCACGTCCACCCCGGTGATCCGCCCGGCGTCGTCGATGTCGATCGTCCACGTCACCGCGGGGCGGTCGCGGCCCGGCAGCAGGCTCGCGGCGCCCTCCGACAGGGGGCGCGGGTGCAGCGGCGCGCTCGCGTCCGGCAGGTAGAGGGTGACGCCGCGGGTGTGCGCCTCGGCGTCCAGCGCGCCGCCCGGCCGCACGAACCCGGCCACGTCCGCGATCGCGTACCGGACCCGGTGGCCCGGCCCGCGCCGCTCCAGGTGCATCGCCTGGTCCAGGTCCATCGAGCCGGGCGGGTCGAGGGTGAAGAACGGGACGTCGCGCAGGTCGGCCCGGCCGCCGTCGAGGGCCGCGGGCCGCGCGGCCTCGGCGAGGACGGCGGGCGGGAACGGGCCGGGCACCGAGAACTCGGCGCGGATCCGGTGCAGCCCGGCGCGGACCTCGGCGTCGGCCTCGGCGGTACGCAGTCGCAGCGGTCGGCGCGGCACAGAACCGAGCGTACGGGACGGACCCGCCGCACCGATCGGAATCTACAATGTAAAGGCGTCGGGCCGGCCGCGCGCTCCGGGTGAGAGGGCGGGGGTCCCGGCGAACGCCCGCAGGCCGTCCGGGTCCACGACGGTGATCCGCCGCCGGCCGGTGCGCACCAGGCCCGCGTCGCGCAGCACGGCCAGGGCCCGCGCGACCGTCTCCCGGGAGGCGTCCATCCAGCTGCCGAGCTCCTCCTGCGACAGCGGCGGCCCGATCGCGATCTCGCCGCCGGGGCCCGCCGGCGCCCGCCGGGCCGACAGCTCGGCGAGCCCCTCCAGCAGGATGGCCAGCCGCCGCGCGCCCTGCGCCGACACGTGCGCCTGGGCCCGCCGCCCCGCGTCGTCGAGCCGCCGCACGAACGTGCCGCTGACCAGCATCCACACCCGCGGATGCGCGTCGAGGAAGGCGGTGAACCGCGACGCCGGCACGACCAGCGCGCGGATCTCGTCGAGCGCCTGCACCGTCGCCGACCGCTCCCTGCCGCCGAGGACCGCGCTCTCGCACACCAGGTCGCCGGGGCCGCGCACGGCGAGCACCACCGCGTGCCCGGCCGCGCTGGACGAGACGACCTTCGCCCAGCCCGACTCGATGACGACGATGTGGTCGGAGTCGTCGCCCTGGTAGCACAGCGGCGCCCGCGGCCGGTAGGTCCGCGGCCGCCCGGCGTCCCGGAGCGCCGCGCGCTCCCGTCCGTCCAGCGCGTCCCAGAACCCTCCGCCGCGCACCGCGGCGAGGCCGCCGCGGGATGTGGTCCGCTCGCTCACGGCAGTTCCGTTCCGGTCCGGGATGGGGTGAACCGGCACCCGCGGCAGTTGGGGGGAGTGGGGCGGTGAGGCCCAGTGCCGCGGGTACCGGTCGTCTGCACGCGTGTCCGCACGCCTCCAGCAGAACCCGTCACCGCCTCGGATGCTGCACGCCGGAGAACCGCCTGTCTGCGTCTTATGACACTTTTGGCGAAAATTGCAGTGAAATCGCGTGCTTCAGCGCGAAAGAGCATTGAGGAGGCGGTTCACCGGGCTGCCGAGATTCCACCGGTCGGCGAGCTCCACCAGCCTCTCCGCGTCGCGCGGCCCGGCGGGCAGCCGGTCGTCCAGCTCCGCCAGCTCAGGCGCGTCGATGTCGGTGACCACCCGCACCACCGTCTCTGCGGCGGCCAGGTACTCGCGCGCGGCCTCCAGCCGGCGGCGCGCGCCCGCCGGGAACCCCGCGTCGGTGCCCGCGTCCAGCGCCGCGAGGATGCCCTCGACCGACCCGAACCGGGTGACCAGCGCCGCCGCGGTCTTGTCGCCGACGCCCGGCACCCCCGGCAGCCCGTCGCTCGGGTCGCCGCGCAGCGTGGCGTAGTCGCCGTAGCCGCGGCCGGGGATGCCGTACTTGGCCGCGACCTCCTTCTCGCCCATCACCTGCAGGTTCCGGATGCCGCGCGCGGTGTACAGCACGGCGACCGGGCCGCGGTCGTCGACGAGCTGGAACAGGTCGCGGTCGCCGGTCACGATGTCGACCGGCCCCTCGGCGGCGCCGCGCACCGCGAGCGTCCCGATCACGTCGTCGGCCTCGTAGCCGGGGACGCCGGCGCGGGCCAGCCCCACCGCGTCCAGCACCTCGTCGATCAGCGGGAGCTGCGCCTCCAGCGCGTCCGGGGTCTGGTCGCCGCCGTCCGCGGCGACCCGATGCGCCTTGTAGGACGGCAGCGCCGCCACCCGGAACGCGGGCCGCCAGTCGGCGTCCATGCAGCAGACGAGGCGGTCCGGCGACCGGTCCTGGACGAGCCGCGCGATCATGTCGATCAGCCCGCGCACCGCGTTCACCGGCGTCCCGTCGGGCGCCGTGACCGACTCGGGCACCCCGAAGAAGGCGCGGAAGTACAGCGACGGCGTGTCCAGCAGCATCAACCCGCTCATGGGAGGACATGCTCCCACGCGGGTCCGGCGCCGCGCCGCACCGCCGCTCCTGCGATCCTGGTACCGGCCATCGGACCGGAACGGAGAATGGAGACGGGTGTGACAACGGAGTTGTATCCGCCGGAGCGCATCGGGCGGGTGCGGGAGGCGGTGGCGGAGGCGGGCCTCGGCGCGGTGCTGCTGACGCCCGGCCCGGACCTGCGCTACGTCACCGGCTACGACGCCAAGGAGCTGGAGCGCCTCACCTGCCTCGCGGTGCCCGCCGAGGGGGAGCCGTTCCTGGTCGTCCCGCGGCTCGAGCTGCCCGCCGCGCAGGAGTCGCCGGCCGGGGCGCTCGGCATCGAGCTGGTGCCCTGGGACGAGACCGCCGACCCGTACGCGCTCACCGCCGCCCGGCTCCCGGCAGGGCCGGCGAAGGTCGGCGTCGCCGACCGGATGTGGGCGGTCATGGCGCTGCGGTTCCGCGCCGCGCTGCCGGACGCCGAGCAGGTCGCGGCCGGGCCGGTGCTGCGCGAGCTGCGGATGCGCAAGTCCGCCGCCGAGGTCGCGGCGCTGCGCGAGGCGGGCGCGGCGATCGACCGCGTGCACCGCCGCGTCCCCGGCCTCCTCAAGGCCGGCCGCACCGAGCGCGAGGTCGCCCGCGACATCGCCGACGCGATCACCGCCGAGGGCCACGCCCGCGTCGACTTCGTCATCGTCGGCTCCGGCCCGAACGGCGCGAACCCGCACGCCGAGCCGTCCGACCGCGTGATCCGGCCCGGCGAGCCCGTCGTGGTCGACATCGGCGGGACGATGCCGAGCGGCTACTGCTCGGACTCCACCCGCAACTACTGCGTCGGGGAGCCGCCCGCCGAGTACCGCGCCTACTACGCGGTGCTGGAGGAGGCGCAGCGCGCGTCGTGCGCGGCGGTGCGGCCGGGCGCGACGCCCGAGGAGGTGGACGCGGCGGCCCGCGGCGTCATCGCCGCCGCCGGGCACGGCGAGCACTTCTTCCACCGCACCGGCCACGGCATCGGCCTGGAGTCGCACGAGGACCCCTACATCGTCGAGGGCAACCGCGAGCCGCTGGAGCCGGGGATGGCGTTCTCCATCGAGCCGGGCATCTACCCCGGCCCGCACGGCGCCCGCATCGAGGACATCGTCGTGTGCACCGAGGACGGCTTCGAGCCGATGAACACCACCGAGCACGGCTTGGTGATCGTGGACTGACCCGCCGCCGGGGACGGGACGGCGGCGGCGCGGACCGGCCTGCCGTCATCGGGCGCCGGCCTGCCGCCATCGCGCGGCGGCCCGCCGCCGGCGGTCGTCGAACGAGGGTGCGGACCGGTTTTCGGTCCGCACCCTCGCGTCATTGCGGACAGCACAAATTAGGGCGGAAACGGGTCGGTAACGATCTCTGCACCAAATGTGTCAGCGGGCACTGTGCGTATTGCGGTTCGGCCGGTCGGCCATGTACCACCTAGATGCATTGTTACGAGGGGGTAAGCCGGTTTCTTCCGCATCGCGGACCGTCGCGCCGTGCCGGAGCGAGCCCGCGCCCTCCCCGGAGCCGTGCCGTGCAGAAGAGGAGACGCCGTGGCAGAGGTCGACCTGACCAGCGTCGGGAAGGTCTATCCCGACGGCACGCGGGCCGTGACCGACCTGAACCTTCACATCTCCGACGGGGAGTTCCTCGTCCTCGTCGGGCCCTCGGGCTGCGGCAAGACGACCGCGCTGCGGATGGTCGCCGGCCTGGAGGAGATCTCCGAGGGCGAGATCACGATCGGCGGCCGCGTGGTCAACCGCGTCCCGGCCCGGGACCGCGACGTCGCGATGGTGTTCCAGAGCTACGCCCTCTACCCGCACCTGTCGGTGCGCGACAACATCGGCTTCGGGCTGTCGCTGCGCAAGATGCCGAAGGCCGAGATCCGCGAGAAGGTCGACCGCGCCGCGGAGATCCTCGGCCTCACCGAGCACCTGTCCCGCAAGCCCCGCAACCTGTCGGGCGGGCAGCGGCAGCGCGTGGCGATGGGCCGGGCGATCGTCCGGGAGCCGCAGGCGTTCCTGATGGACGAGCCGCTGTCCAACCTCGACGCCAAGCTCCGCGTCCAGATGCGCGCGGAGATCGCCCGCATCCAGCGCGACCTCGGCGTCACCACGATCTACGTCACGCACGACCAGACCGAGGCGATGACGCTCGGCGACCGGGTCGCGGTGATGAAGAAGGGCGAGCTGCAGCAGGTCGCGCCGCCGCAGGAGCTCTACGACCGGCCGGCGAACCTGTTCGTCGCCGGTTTCATCGGCTCACCGGCCATGAACCTGATCCAGGGCACGCTCTCCGGTGACGCGGCGAACCCGCGCCTGGAGATCGGCGGCCAGACCCTGGCGCTGCCGGCCGAGGTGCTGACCGAGCGCCCGGCCCTGGCGTCCCGCCTCGGGAGCGACGTCGTCGTCGGCATCCGCCCCGAGGACATGGAGGACTCCGAGCTGGTGGAGACGCCCGACGGGGCCGGGCTGACCTCCACCGCCGACCTCGTCGAGGCGATGGGGTCGGACGTGCTCGTCCACTTCGCGATCGAGGCGTCCCAGGTCGTCACCGAGGACACCAAGGAACTCGCCCGCGACGCGGGGACCGACGTGCTGGGGACGCTGGACAGCCCCCACACCGACATGGTCGCGCGGTTCAGCCCGCGCACCCGCGTGAAGGTGGGCGACCCGGTGACGATCCGCGTCGACACCGGGCGCCTGCACTTCTTCGATATCGAGTCCGGCGCGGCGATCTGGGGATCGGACGCCGCCGGTCCGCTCAGGGAGGATGAGGAATGAGGGTCAGCAGGCTGATGGGAGCCGCCGTCGCGGCGGGACTGCTCCTGTCATCGGCCGCCGCGTGCGGCGGCGACGACGACGGCGGCAGCGACGGCTCGACGCCCGCCGGCGGGGGAGCGCTGAAGGGCACCACGATCGAGGTCGCCGCCAAGTGGACCGGCCAGGAGGAGGCGAACTTCCGCAAGGTCCTGAAGGCGTTCGAGCAGAAGACCGGGGCGAAGGTCAACTACGCCTCCACCGGTGAGAACACCGACGCCTACCTCGGCCCGCGCATCGAGGCCGGGAACCCGCCGGACGTGGCGATCCTGCCGCAGCCCGGCCTGATGCAGCAGTACGCGCAGAAGGGCGCGCTGAAGCCGCTCGACGAGGACGTCGTCGCGCAGGTCGGGCAGAACTTCTCGCCCTACTGGAAGGAGCTCGGCTCCAGCGGCGGCAAGGCCTACGGCGTGATCGTCAAGGCCGCCTACAAGTCGATCCTGTGGTACCGGCCCGAGGCGTTCGACGAGGCCGGCGTGCAGCCGCCCGCGGCGTGGGCCGACCTGGTCAAGGCGGCCGGCACGCTGCAGGACGCGGGCACCACCCCGTTCACCCTCGCCGCCGGGCCGCAGGACTCCTGGACGCTCACCGACTGGTTCGAGAACGTCTACCTGTCGCAGGCGGGCCCGGAGAACTACGACAAGCTCGCCAAGCACGAGATCAAGTGGACCGACCCGACGGTCGGCAAGGCGCTGGAGACCCTCGCCGAGATCTGGGGCAAGCCCGACTACCTGAACGGCGGCGTCGCCACCGCGACCAAGACCAAGTTCGACGAGTCGGTCACCCAGGTCTTCGGCCAGCAGAAGGCCGCCATGGTCTACGGCGGCGACTTCGCCGCCGCGAACATCTCCACCACCAAGGCCAAGGTCGGCACCGACGCCAAGGTGTTCGCCTTCCCGAAGGCCGGTGACACGCCCCCGGCGATCCTCGGCGGCGACGTCGGCGTCGCGATGAAGGACGGCAAGGGCGCGCAGGAGCTGATGAAGTTCCTCGCCTCCCCGGAGGCCGGCAAGGTCTGGGCCGGGCTCGGCGGCTACCTGACGCCGAACAAGAACGTCCCGCCGGACGCCTACTCCGACCCGATCGCCAAGCAGCTGATCGGCCAGCTGCAGCAGTCCGGTGACGCGGCCCGTTACGACATGTCCGACCTGGCGCCCGCCGCGTTCGGCGCGACGCCCGGCAAGGGCGAGTGGGAGGCGCTCCGCCAGTTCGTGATGCACCCGGACGACGTCAAGGGCACGCAGGCCAAGCTGGAGGCCGAGGCCGCCAAGGCCTACAAGTAGGGAATCCCCTGATGAAGGCTCGGAATGAGGAGGTGCCGCCGGCCGCGACGGCCGGCGGCGCCGCCGCCGTCGACGTACCGGCCGCGCGGCGGCCCGGCGCCCGCCGGGGACGCGAGCGGCTGACCCCGCCGTCCTGGCTGGCCATGGCGTTCCTGCTGCCGGCGCTGCTGCTGCTCGGCTTCCTGGTCGTCTACCCGATCGTCTACTCGGTGATCCGCAGCTTCTTCGACGCCTCGGGCGACGGGTTCGTCGGCGCCGACAACTACACCGGGATCTTCAAGGGGCACAACAACCTCGTCGCGGTGCGCAACACCGCCATCTGGGTCGTGGTGGCCCCGACGATCGTCACCATCGTCGGCCTGGTCTTCGCCGTCCTCACCGAGCGGATCCGGTGGGCGACGGTGTTCAAGCTCGTCGTGTTCATGCCGATGGCGATCTCGTTCCTCGCCTCCGGCGTGATCTTCCGGCTGGTCTACCAGATGGACCCCGACAAGGGCGTCGCCAACGCGGCGCTCGTCGCGATCCACGACACCTTCGCGCAGGGCACCACCTACCCGGGCGCCGGGCCCCGCAACGGCGGGGACGCCCCCGTCCGCGAGGACGGCGGCGCCGTCGTCACGGTGAACTCCTACGGGCCGGGGCAGAGCGCCCTCGTCCCGCTGCTGAAGGTCAAGCAGCAGTACCTGCCGAAGGACGCCAAGCCGGCCGCGCAGCCGCCGGCCGCCAAGCCCGGCCAGCTGACCGGGACCGTGTGGTTCGACTTCACCAGGGGCGGCGGCGGGCAGCAGAACACCCCCAACGCCGGCGAGGTCGGGCTCCCCGGCGTCAAGGTCGAGGCCGTGCGGGACGGCAAGGTGGTCGCCAAGGCCACCACCGGGGACGACGGCACCTTCACGATGAAGAAGGTCCCCGACGGGACGTACACGATCCGGCTGCCCAAGGACAACTTCACCGCCGCCTACCGCGGCGCCGAGTGGCTCGGCAGCACGCTCATCACCCCGGCGATCATCGGGTCGTACCTGTGGGTGTGGTCCGGGTTCGCGATGGTGCTGATCGCCGCCGGGCTCGCCGCGATCCCCCGCGACGCGCTGGAGGCGGCCCGGGTGGACGGAGCCACCGAGTGGCAGGTGTTCCGGCGGGTGACGATCCCGCTGCTCGCACCCGTCCTGATGGTGGTGATGGTGACGCTGGTCATCAACGTCATGAAGGTCTTCGACCTCGTCTACATCATCGGCGGCGGTGATCCGAACGCCAACGTGCTGGCCCTGCAGATGTGGACGGTGTCGTTCGGCGGCGGCAACGACCAGGGCGCCGGCAGCGCCATCGCCGTGCTGCTGTTCGTGCTGGTGCTGCCCGCCATGCTGTTCAACGTCCGGCGACTGCGGCAGGAGCGCAAATGAGCACCGCGGAGAAGGAGGCGAAGGCGCCGGCCGCCGGCGGCGGCAACGGCAACGGCGCGGCGGGCGCGCCGCACCGCGGCGTGGCCGCCCGGATCGTCGGCAGGCTCGGCGGCGGGGCGGCGCAGGCGCTGCTCGTGCTGATCGCGCTGTTCTGGCTCGTGCCGACGCTCGGGCTGCTGGTGGCGTCGCTGCGCTCCAACGAGGACAACAACGCCAGCGGCTGGTGGAACGTCTTCGCCAAGCCCACCGAGCTGACCATGCAGTCCTACAGCTCGCTGCTGGACAAGGGCGACTTCGTCGACTCGTTCTGGAACACGGTGCTGATCACCGTCCCGGCGACCGTGCTGGTGGTGGTGATCGCCGCGCTCGCGGCCTACGCGTTCGCGTGGATGGAGTTCCCCGGGCGCGACTGGCTGTTCATCCTCGTGGTGGCGCTGCTGGTGGTGCCGATCCAGGTCGCGCTGATCCCGGTCGCCAAGCTGTACGGGGCCATCGAGTTCGGCGGGTTCCACATGTTCGGGTCGATCGCCGGCGTGGTGCTGTTCCACGTCGCGTTCGGCCTGCCGTTCGCCATCTTCCTGCTCCGCAACTTCTTCGCGGCGATCCCCCGGGACCTGCTGGAGGCGGCGCGGATGGACGGCGGGTCGGAGTGGACGATCTTCCGCCGGGTGATCTTCCCGCTGGGCGGCCCGGCGATCGCCTCGCTCGGCATCTTCCAGTTCCTGTGGGTGTGGAACGACCTGCTGGTCGCGCTGGTGTTCGCCGACACCGAGTCGCAGCCGATGACCAAGTGGCTGCAGTCCCAGATGCGGCAGTTCACCGGCAACATCGACATCCTCGCGCCCGGCGCGTTCCTGTCGCTGATCGTCCCGCTGATCGTGTTCTTCGCCTTCCAGCGCTACTTCGTCCAGGGCGTCCTGGCCGGGTCGGTGAAGTAGCCGGCGCGGCGGACGCGCACCTCGCGGCGACGCCCCCCGGCCCGCGCGGGCCGGGGGGCGTCGCCGCGTCCGGCGCCGGTGCTACTTGCGCAGGCTCGCGGCGCCGTGCCGGGCCGCGGCGTCGGGGTGCCCGATGGCCAGGCCGCTGGACGGGTCGAAGAAGTGCAGCCGGCGGGTGTCGACGGCGAGCTGCACGTTCTGGCCCGGGCGGACGTGCGAGCGGGAGTTGACGCGCGCCGTCCACAGCGCCTTGTTGTCGACCAGCGGGATCGCCATGTCGCCGTCGCCGTCGGCGTCCTCGGCGAGCGCGGCGGTGTCCTTGTGCTCGACCGGCGGGGCGTCGATCGTGAAGATCACGTTGATCTCGCTGCCCAGCTCCTCGGTGACGCTGCTGCGGACCGGCATCGGCGCCCACTCGGGCTTGGCGTGCGCGGCGTCCTCGAAGTCCGACGGGCGCACCCCGAGGATGACCTTGCGGCCGAGGTAGTCCTGCAGGCCGGGCTTCTCGCTGAGCGTCGCGGCCGGCACCGGCAGCGTGTACCCGGCGAAGGAGACCTGCGCGCCGCCGTTGCCGGAGGTCAGGTCGGCGAGCACGAAGTTCATCGCCGGCGAGCCGATGAACCCGGCAACGAACAGGTTCACGGGGTTGTCGAACAGCCGCTGCGGGGTGTCGACCTGCTGGAGCACGCCCTCGCGCAGCACGCACACCCGCGACCCGAGGGTCATCGCCTCGACCTGGTCGTGGGTGACGTACACGGTGGTGACGCCGAGCCGCTCGTGCAGCTGGCTGAGCGAGGCGCGCATGGAGACGCGCAGCTTGGCGTCCAGGTTGGACAGCGGCTCGTCCATCAGGAACGCCTGCGGCTCCCGGACGATCGCGCGGCCCATCGCCACGCGCTGCCGCTGGCCGCCCGACAGCGCGGCGGGCTTGCGGGACAGGTACTGCTCCAGGCCCAGCATCTTGGCCGCCTCGCGGACCTTGGCCTTGATCTCCGACTTCGGCGTGCCGCGCAGCTTGAGGCCGAACGCGAGGTTCTGCTCGACCGTCATGTGCGGGTAGAGGGCGTAGTTCTGGAAGACCATCGCGATGTCGCGGTCCTTGGGCGCGAGGTCGTTGACGACCTGGTCGCCGATGGAGATCTTCCCGGCGCTGATCTCCTCCAGCCCCGCGATCATCCGCAGCGCGGTGGACTTGCCGCAGCCGGACGGGCCGACCAGCACCATGAACTCGCCGTCGCGGATCTCCAGGTCGAGCCCGTCGACGGCCTTCACGCCGCCGCTGTACACCTTGTCGACCCGATCCAGCACGATCTTGGCCATCCGAACCCTCCATGGAAACGTTTCCGTTATCCCCTGCCGAGCAGGGACTTTGTGTCGCTGTGTGGAGTAAACATCATGGAATCGTTTCCATGGGAGCGCTGTGCCGGATAAGATCATCGAAAACGTGCGAAACGGGAGGTCACGGGGTGGCGCAGCGGCGGTCGGCGACGATCAAGGACGTGGCCGCGGCGGCGGGCGTCGGCATCGCCACCGTGTCCCGGGTGTTCTCCGGCGGCTCGGTCAGCGCGGCGACCCGCGAGCGCGTGCTCGCCGCCGCGCGCGAGCTGGACTACCGCCCGAGCGCCCTCGGCCGCGGCCTGAAGCTGCGCCGCAGCGGCGGCATCGGGCTGATCGTCCCCGACGTCACCGACCCGTTCCGCGCCGAGCTGGTCGCGGGCGTGCTCGCCTGCGCCCGCAGCCTCGGCGAGCACGTCATCGTCGACGCCGCGCACGGCGACCCGGCCCGCGAGGCCGAGATCGTCGAGCGGCTCGTCGAGCAGCGGGTGGACGGCATCATCGCGGTGCCCGCCGGGGAGCTGGCCGACTGGCGCGGCGCCGCCCGGGTGTGCTCCAGCGTCGTGTTCGCCGACCGGGTGCTGCCGGGCCTGCCGGAGATCCCGGCGGTGCTCCCCGACGACGCGGGCGGCGTCCGGTCCCTCACCGAGTACCTCGCCGGGCTCGGGCACCGCCGCATCGGCTTCCTCGGCGGCGTCCCCGGCACGCCCGCCGGGGTGCGCGAGCGCGCGTTCCGCGACACCCTCGCCCAGCTCGGCGTCCCGGTGGAGGAGGACCTCGTCGTCGCCGCCCGGCCCGCCCGCGACGCCGCCTACGCCGCCGCGGCCGGGCTGCTGCAGCGCCGCGCCGACGTCACCGCGATCCTCGCCGCCGGGCACCTGCTCGGCGAGGCGGCCGTGCTGGTCGCCCGCGAGCTGGACCTGCGGATCCCCGCCGACGTGTCGGTCGCGATGATGGACGACGTGGCGTGGGCGGAGCTGTGCGACCCGCCGCTCACCGCCGTCGCCCGCTCCGGCCACGACATCGGCTACCGCGCCTGCGAGCTGCTGCTGCGCGAGCCCGCGCGGCGGGGGAGGGGCGGCCCGGTGCTGCTGCCGACCGAGCTGGTCGTGCGCGGCAGCTGCGGCCCGCTGCGCCCGCCGCGCCGGTGAAACCGCCGGATCACCCCCGATCCGTGATCAATGGGGGCGCACGCACCGGCCCCGGCACGCTAGATTTCCCGCGTGGAGGAGATCGATCGTCAGATCCTGGCGCTGCTCGCCGACGACGGGCGGATGAGTTTCACCGACCTGGCCAAGGAGACGGGGCTGTCGGTGTCGGCCGTGCACCAGCGCGTCCGGCGGCTGCAGAAGCGCGGCGTGATCACCGGGTTCGCCGCGCAGCTGGACAGCCGGCAGATCGGGCTGCCGCTGACCGCGTTCGTGTCGATCAAGCCGATCGATCCGGCCGCGCCGGACGACGCGCCCGACCGGCTGGCCCACCTCCAGGCGATCGAGGCGTGCCATTCGGTGGCGGGCGACGAGAGCTACATCCTCAAGGTGCGGGTCGCGTCCCCGAACGAGCTGGAGGACCTGCTGCAGCAGATCCGCGCCGCCGCGAACGTCGCGACCCGCACCACGGTCGTCCTCAGCACCCCCTGGGAGGCGCGCCGCCCGCCCCTCTAGCGCGGGGCGAAGGCGTCCAGGGCCGCCAGCGCGCGGTCCGCGGACGCGCCCGGGTCGGCGTCCGGCCCGGTGATCTCGGGGTCGAAGTTCAGGTCGACGAACGCCTCGGTGACGCCCTGCCCGGCGAGCGCCTCCAGGTCGCCGCGGACCTCCTCGGCCGAGCCGGTGAGCGGGCGCCGCCCCTCCCGGCCGGCGGGGCGGATCCGCACCGCGGCCCGGCACACGAACCGCAGCGCGGACGCGTCCCGGCCGGCCCGCTCGGCGGCGTCCCGCACGACGGCGATCGAGCGGCCGATCTCGGCGGGGTCGGCGCGGCTGGAGCTGACCCACCCGTCCGCGAGCCGCCCGGCGCGCCGCAGCGCCGGCTCGGTCGCGCCGCCCAGCAGGACCGGGAGCGGGGACTGCGCCGGGGGCGGCTCCATCACCACCGGCGGGAAGTCGTAGAACTCGCCGTGGAACTCGGTCGCGCCGCCGCTCCACAGGCCGCGCAGCACCGCCAGGAACTCCTCGGCGCGGGCGCCGCGCCGCTCCATCGGAGCCCCGGCCGCGGCGAACTCCTCGCGCATCCAGCCGAGCCCGAGCCCGAGGTCGAGCCGCCCGCCGCTGACCCGGTCGAGGGTGGCGGCCTGCTTGGCGAGGACCGCCGGCGCGTAGAACGGCAGGTTGACGACGGCGACGCCGAGCCGCACCCGCCGGGTCCGCCCGGCGAGGTAGGCGAGCGTGACCAGCGGATCGGGGACCGCGCGGTAGGCCGTGCCGTCCGAGCCGGCGGGGTTGAGGACGCGCTGCAGCGTCCACACCGAGTGGTAGCCGAGCTCCTCGGCCCGTTCGGCGATCAGCGCCTGGTGGTCCGGCGTGGCCCAGGCCCCCGCCACCGGAACCGCGAACCCGATCAGCACGGCCGCTCCCTCCCGCCTGCACCTTACTTTGTCAAGGCGCGAGCCCGTGTGCATACCCCGCGCGCCGCCGGAGACCTTACCCCGCGCGGGGTAGCGCCGGCGCCGGCGGCGTGCGCGGCGTCGTTGATCCGGATGCGGCTCGGCGGGTGCGTCCCGGGAGCGACGCGGTGGAGGGCTCAGGCGTGGGGGCTCGGGGGCGGGGGCTCAGGGCGCGGCGGCGATGAAGCAGGAGTTGCCGAAGCCGACCTCGTCGCCGGGCCGCAGCCGGGCCGGGCCGGTCAGCCGCCACCCGTTCACCCGGGTGCCGTTCATCGACCCGAGGTCGGAGATCATCCACCCGTCGCCGGACCGGTAGATCTCGGCGTGGAACCGCGAGACCGTCAGGTCGGTGAGGATGAACTGGCAGGCCGGGGCGCGGCCGACGACGATCCGCTTCAGGTCGGCCGGCGGCAGCATGAACCGGGGCAGCCGGGGCGCCCGCCAGGCCGCCTCGATCCGCGCCGTCACCTGCGACACCGAGGAGACCAGCCCGGTCAGCCGGTCGATCATCCGGTTCTGCGGGGGCAGGTCGCGCACGATGCCGGCCAGCTCCGCCTGGCTGCGCGCCCGCAGGACCTGGTCGACACGGCGCTCGAACGTGTCGTTCGACATCCGGCCCTCGGCCACGCGGTCGCTCAGGACGCGCAGGGCCCGGTCCCGTTCCGTGTCGGACGCTCTCACCGGGAATGAGGGCTGACCGTCCATGGCTGTGAGTATCCAGTCCCCATCGTCGGCTGTCCAGAAAGGGCCGTCGGCCCGAGGAGGCGGGTGATCGCCCTCACCCGCCCCCCCACCTGTTCGATGGGTCGTCCGCCGGAAAAGTTCGCGGCGGGCCGCGCCGTCCGGGCCGGCCGCGCGCGGGGTCAGCGCGACAGCAGGTCGCGCGCGATGTGCGTCACCTGGATCTCGTCGGTGCCCGCGTAGATCTGGAACGACTTGGCGTCGCGGGCGAGCTGCTCGACGCGGTACTCGCTCATGTAGCCGTTGCCGCCGAACAGCTGCACGGCCTCCTGCGCGACCTCGCTGGCGGCCTGCGCGGCGTACAGCTTCATCGCCGACGCCTCGGCGAGCGTCATCGCGCGTCCGGCCCGCTGCATCTCGATGTGCCGGAACACCAGGTTCTGGACGTTGAGCCGCGCGACCTCCATCTTGGCCAGCTTCAGCTGGATGAGCTGGAAGTCGCCGATCCGCTGCCCCCACAGCTCCCGGGTCTTGGCGTACTCGACCGACAGCCGCAGGCACTCCTCGATGACGCCGAGCGCCATCGCGGCGACACCGGCCCGCTCGGTGACGAAGTTCTGCTTCGCCGACTCCTTGCCGCCCTGCGAGCCGGACGCCAGGAGGCGGTCGGCGCCGGCGCGGACGTCGGTGAGGAACAGCTCGCCGGTGGGGGAGGAGTGCAGGCCCATCTTGCGCAGCGGCTTGCTCTGCTCCAGCCCCTCCATGCCCCGGTCGAGGACGAACGTGAGGATCTCGCGGTCGCGCGGGTCGCGCCCGTCGTCGAGCTTGCAGTAGAACACGATGATGTCGGCGTAGGGGCCGTTGGTGATGAAGGTCTTGCTGCCGTTGATGACGTACTCGTCGCCGACCTTCCTCGCGGTGGCCTGCATGCCGCCGAACGCGTCCGACCCGGAGTTCGGCTCGGTGATGGCCCAGGCGCCGACCTTCTCCATGGTCAGCAGCGGCAGCGCCCAGCGCTCCTTCTGCTCGGGGGTGCCCCGCTTCATGATCGTCCCGGCGGCGAGGCCGAGCCCGACGCCCATCGCCGACACCAGGCCGGGCGCGACCTTGCACAGCTCGATGACCGGGATCATGGCCATCGCCGCGTTCCCGCCGCCCTGCCGTTCCGCGCCGTCCCCCTCCTGCCCGGCGGGCGCGCCCTCCTTCTCGCGGGCGATCCGGGCGTGGAAGGACGAGCGGGCCATCTCGTCCATCCCGAACGTCTTGTAGAGGCCGCGGAGCAGGTCGTACGGCGGCAGCTCGCCCGATTCCAGGGCGTCCAGGTTGGGCCGGACCTCGGCGTCGATCCAGCCGCGCACCGCGTCCCGGATCATCAGGTCTTCCTCGGACCACTCGATCATGCTCTGCCCCGCCCCTTCGAACTCCTGCCGGTTGCAGGGCCCATCCAAGCAGATCGCGCAAGCGAGCGCTTATTCGGGCCCGGGGGCTCCGTCCGGGGCGGGCGGAGGGGCTAGCCGAGGGACACCACGTCCGCGAGGACGCCCCCGTCCGCGGTGAGGCGTGCGGGGGAGGGGCTGTCGTAGACGACCAGCAGGCGGGTGCCGGGCTCGTCCAGCACCGCGATGCCCTCGGCGTGGTCGTCGCCGTCGCCGTAGGGCAGGACGCCCAGCGTCTCCAGCTCCTCGGCGGTCACGATCTCGGCGGCGTCGGCCTTCGCCGCGCCGCGCCACCGCACGACCCGCACCGGGCCGTCCAGGTCCATGCTCGGGCCGGTGAGCACGAGCAGGTCGTCGCCGTGCGGGCACAGGTCGCGGATGCCGAGGCCGCCGAGGTCCAGGAAGTGGGTGCGGTAGAGGTCCTTGCCGCCGCCGACGGGCAGCAGCCGCAGCCGCCCCGGGTCTCCGGGGTCGGTGCCGGGGCGGACCTCCACCAGCACCGCCCAGCCGCGCAGCACCGGCCCGCGCAGCCCGATGTAGAGGCGGTCGCCGTGCGCGGCGATGCCCTCGATGTCGATGCCGTTGTCCTTGCTCGGGATGGACAGGAACGGTGCGAGGTGCGGGTCGTCCTCCAGCAGGTCGGTGAGGGAGTCCTTGTCCAGGCCGAGGACCGCGGCGGTGCGGCCGCCGTCCTCGCGGACGACGGCGGGCAGCCCGTCCTCGCCGGTGACCAGGGGGAGCCGCACGAGGATGAAGCGGTTGTCCTCGCGGACGACGGTGGCCAGCCGCTTGCGGGCCTTCGCCGGGCTCTGGCCCGGCTTGATCTTCTTGCGCTTGAGGCTGTGCGAGCCGATCGCCCACAGCCAGCCGTTGGCCCGCGCCAGGCCCTCGATGTCGGCCTCCTCGCCGGGGCCGGCGGGCAGCCGCACGAGGTCGGCGAGCGCGACCGTGGCCTGCGCGTCGTAGCCGGTCACGCGCCCGTCGCCGTCGAGCACGGCGGTGAGCCGCTCGATCGTGGCCGTCTCGTCGCCCGCGACCCACAGGCAGCGGCCGTCCTGGCGCACGGCGGACAGGTTGGTGTGCGTCTCGGCTTCCCGGCTCTCCAGCCCGAAGCGCAGCTCGACTCGGCGTTCCACGATCATTGCGACATATTCCCATATCCGGTGCGCCCGTTCGGCCGCCGCAGGGGGCCTGAACTGGCCTTCACCGGTCCCAGCGGACGTCCAGGCGCGGCGGCTTGCGGAACACCAGGCCGTGCGGGCGGGCCGGGCGGCCGGGGTCGAGCCGCAGCCCGGGGAGCCGGTCGAGCAGCGCGGTGAGCGCGGTGCGCGTCTCCAGCCGGGCCAGGTGGGAGCCGAAGCAGAAGTGCGGGCCGTGCGCGAACGCCAGGTGCTCGGCGGCGTTGTGCCGCCGCACGTCGAAGCGGTCCGGGCCGGGGAAGACCGCCGGGTCGCGGTTGGCGCCCGCGATCGACACCCGCACCAGGTCGCCGGCGCGGATCCGCGCCTCGCCGAGGACGACGTCGCGGGTGGCGTACCGGTCCACGACCGACGCGGAGGGCTCCAGCCGCAGCGACTCCTCGATCGCCGCGGGGAGCAGGTCCCGGTCGTCCAGGACGAGCCGCAGCTGGTCGGGGTGCCCGAGCAGGTGCAGCGCGGCGTTGGCGATCATGCCCTCGGTGGTGTCGATGCCGCCGAACATCAGGATCGCGGAATCGGCGACGACCTCCGCCGTGGTGAGGCCCGCCGCGGCGTCCCCGGCGGCCTCGGCCAGCAGCGACCCGGGCCGGGACGCGGCGATCGCCTCCTCGACCGCCGCGGTGAGCGACCGGTACGCCCCGGCCGCCGCGGCGGGGGCGGCGCCGCCGGCGGTGATGGCGGAGACCGCCTCGACGAACGCGCCGTACCAGGACCGGACGGTCGCGGCGTCGACGCCCTCCAGGCCCAGCGCCTCGGCGACGACCGCGACGGCGAGCGGCCCGGCCAATTCGCCGCGCAGCTCCGCCCGGCCGGCGGGCGCGAGGCCGTCCACCAGCCGGGCGGCCTCCGCCTCGACGAACGCGGTGAACCGCTCGCGGGTCCGCGCCGGGCGGAACGGGCGCGCGAACGGGTCGCGGTGCCGGGTGTGGGCGGGGCCGTCCAGCGACAGCATGCTCGGCCCGACGACCTGGGCGGTGGAGAAGCGCGGATCGTCCACGGTGAAGGCGTCCGCGTCGCGCAGCACCCGCAGCGCCAGGTCGCGGGAGGTGACCAGCCAGCCGCCCAGCGCGGGGACCAGGGCGGCCGGGGCGCGCTCCCGCAGCTGGGCCAGGTGCGGGTGCGGATCGTCCGCCAGGTCGGCGGCGGTCAGGTCGGCGGTCGGCTCGGTCGTCATCGGGTCGAGGATAGGCCGCCGCCTTACTGATCTACAACGTAAAGGCGCCGGGCCGTCCGTCCGTCACGCGGCCTCGACCCGCTCCCGCCACCACTCGCGGCCCTCTTCCGGCAGCGTGTAGATCGGGTCGTGGTACTCGTACCGCCGGGTCAGCGCGTCCGGGTCGGACAGCTCCAGCCCGGTGCGGTAGTTCTTCGTCCAGTAGGAGATGCCGCGCTCGCGGTCGTACTCGGCGAGCTGGTGCACCCAGCGCTTGCCGACGTAGGGGACGTCGCAGACGATGCGCGGGGTGGCGAAGCCGGGCAGGTAGCCCATGATCGCGTGCTGCAGTTCCTGCGCCTCCCAGACCGCGAGCCGCCAGTGCTCGCTGTTCGGGATCATGTCGCACATGTACAGGTAGTACGGCATGATCCCGGCCTCGTCGAGGAGCGCGAACGACAGGTCGAGCAGCGCGTCCGGGGTGTCGTTGACGCCGCGCAGCAGCACGCCCTGGTTGCGGACGTCGCGGATGCCCGTGTCGAGCATCGCGCGGGCGGCCTTGGCGACCAGCGGCGTCACCGACTGGGCGGCGTTGACGTGGGTGTGGATCGCGATCTGCACGCCGCGCCCGTGCGCCTTGGCGGCGAGGCGCTCCATGCCGGCCCGCACGTCGTCCTGCAGCCAGTGCTGCGGCAGGCCCATGAGCGCCTTGCTGGCCAGCCGGATGTCGCGGATGTTGTCGATGTCCAGCAGCGCGTCGACGAACGACTCCAGCCGCGCCCACGGCATGTTGGCGACGTCGCCGCCGGAGACGACCACGTCGCGGACGCCGGGGGTGCGGCGCAGGTAGTCCAGCATGGCGCCGAGCCGGTCCGGCGGCTTGATGGTGAACTTGTGCTTGTCGACGTTCGGGGTGGAGTTGCCGACCAGGTCCATGCGGGTGCAGTGGCCGCAGTACTGCGGGCAGGTCGGCAGGATCTCGGCCAGCACCTTGGTGGGGTAGCGGTGGGTGAGGCCCTCGACGGCCCACATCTCGGCCTCGTGCAGGGAGTCGCGGGAGGCGTGCGGGTGGGACGGCCAGTCGGTGCGCCGGTCGCTGAACACCGGCAGCATGTAGCGGCGCACGGGGTCGGCGTAGAAGGCGGCCGTGGACGAGGAGTCCATCGTGTTGAGCATCTGCGGCGGCAGGAGCATCGACATCGTGGCGCGCTCGGCCTGGTCGCGCTCCAGGTCGGCGTAGAACGACTCGTCCAGCCGGTCGCCCATGACCTGGCGGAGCTGCCGCAGGTTCTTCACGCAGTGGGCGCGCTGCCACTGCGCCGACTCCCATTCCTCCCGCGTGACGTCGCGCCATCCCGGCAGGCGCCGCCAGTCGGGCTCCTCCAGGGGCCGTCGCCGGTAGGCGTACGGCTGGCGTGCGGTCTCGTCGGACGCTCCGCCGGGTAGGGCCGCGTCCGGGTGCAGGGCAGTGGTCATCGTCGACCGCCTCCTAGCCTCACATTGATCGCGCAAAACTCTTGTGTGAGCCCGACGTTACGGGAAGACTTTCGATGAAACTAGTGGTGCCCTGTACATCTTGCGCTACACCATCTGTTTTCGGAAGAGAGGCGGGACGGCGATGACCGACGGGCGGACGGCTCCCGGCACGGGGACGGCGGTGGGCCTGCACCGGGTGCTGGAGCCCGCGGGCGTGCTGCCGCAGGCCGCGCGGCGGCTCGACACCGACCCGCGGATCCGGCCCGACGAGGTCCGCATCGCCGTCGAGCGCCTCAACCTGGACGCCGCGTCCTACCGGCAGCTGCACACCGCGCACGGCGGCGACCCGGACGCGATCCGCGCCGAGGTGCTGCGGATCATCGGGGAGCGCGGCAAGATGCACAACCCGGTGACCGGGTCGGGCGGCATGCTCGTCGGCGTCGTCGAGGAGGCGGGGCCGGAGTCCCCGCTCGGGCTGAAGCCGGGCGACCGCGTCGCCACGCTGGTCTCGCTGACCCTCACCCCGCTGGCGGTCAGCGACGGGCTGGCCGGCTGGGACGGGCTGTCGGAGCAGGTCCCGGCGCGCGGCCACGCGATCCTGTTCGCCCGGTCCATCGCCGCCGTCCTGCCGGACGACATGCCGGTGCCGCTCGCCCTCGCCGTCATGGACGTGTGCGGCGCGCCCGCCCTCACCGCCCGGGTCGTCGCCGCGCGGCCGGCCCCGTCGGTCGCGGTGCTGGGCGCCGCCGGCAAGTCCGGGTGCCTGTCGCTGGCCGCCGCGCGCCGCGCCGGGGCGTCCCGCGTGATCGGGCTCGTCCCGACCGCCGAGGAGGAGGAGCGGCTCACCGCGTCCGGGCTCGCCGACGCGGTCGTCCGCGCCGACGCCCGCGACCCGGTGGCCGTCGCCGCCGCGATCGGCGAGCCGGTGGACGTCACCGTCGTGTGCGTGGACGTGCCCGGCTGCGAGCACGGCGCGATCCTCGCCACCGCCGCCGGCGGCACCGTCGTGTTCTTCTCGATGGCGACGTCGTTCCCGGCGGCCGCGCTCGGCGCCGAGGGCCTCGCGGCGGACGTCACGATGCTCATCGGGAACGGCTACGTCCCCGGGCACGCCGAGGCCGCGCTCGACCTGGTGCGGACGGAACCGGCCGTGCGCGCGCTGTTCACCTCCCGGACCGGGCCGGTTTCGGCAGAATGACCGGGAACGCCCCGGCAGCGGCGGGGATCACCCGATCATCGAGGGAGACAGAATGGCGAGCATCACCGAGGAACTGCGCGGCCGGGACCCCAAGGAGCGCCGGGCGCAGATCGTCGACGTCCTGGTCGACGCCTTCTCGGACCTGATGGAGCGCAGCCCCGCCGAGTTCCGCCGCCGCTTCCGCAAGATGGCCTCCGACCCGTTCGCGTTCTACCGGGGCAGCGCCTGCCTGTTCTACGCCGACATCGTCCACGACGCCGACCCGTGGGCCGACGAGCGCACGTCCCGCGTGTGGATCCAGGGCGACCTGCACGCGCAGAACTTCGGCACCTACATGAACGACGACGGCGTGTTCGTCTTCGACGTCAACGACTACGACGAGGCCTACGTCGGCCACTTCACCTGGGACGTCAAGCGGTTCGTGGCGAGCCTGGCGCTGCTGGCCTGGCAGAAGGCGATCTCCGACGCCGACATCCGCCGGCTCATCGAGACCTACGTGCGCGCCTACGTCGACCAGGTCCGGCACTTCGCCGCGCACGAGGGCGACGAGAAGTTCGCGCTGACCCTGGACACCACCGACGGGTACGTCCGGGACGTGCTCGTCGCCGCGATGGGCGGCACCCGCATCGGGCTGCTGGAGGGCATGACGGTCGTGGACGGCCCCGACCGCCGATTCCGCGACCGTCCCGGCGTCCGCCGCCTGGGGGAGGCGGAGCGCGCCAAGGTCGAGGCCGCCTACCAGGAGTACCTGACGACGATCCCGGCCGAGAAGCGGTTCGGCAGCCTCACCTACCAGGTGAAGGACGTGGTGGGCGCGTCCGGGTTCGGCATCGGCTCGGCCGGGCTGTCGGCCTACAACATCCTGGTCGAGGGCAGCACCCAGGCGCTGGAGAACGACGTCATCCTGTCGATGAAGCAGGGCAACGTCGCCGCGCCCAGCCGCGTCGTCGACGACCCCCGCATCCGCGAGTACTTCCAGCACCACGGCCACCGCACCGCGGTGTCCCGCCGCGCGCTGCAGGCCAACAGCGACCCGTGGCTCGGCCACACGCAGATCGACGGCGTCGGGTACGTCGTCCAGGAGCTGTCCCCCTACGAGGAGGACCTGGACTGGGGCGGCCTCACCGAGCCGGAGGACATGCTGTCGGTCCTGGACGACCTGGGCCGCGCCACCGCGAAGGTGCACTGCGTGTCCGACACCGACTCCGACCACACCCTGGTCGGCTTCCAGGTCGAGGACGCCATCCACGCCGCGATCGGCCCGGACGAGTCGGCGTTCGTCGAGGCGATGGTCGCGTTCGGCACCGAGTACGCCGCGATCGTCCGCAACGACCACGCGCTCTTCGTGGACGCCTTCCGCAACCACGAGATCCCCGGCCTGTAGGCCCGCTCACACGGCCCGGGTCACCCCGCGGGGCGGAGCAGGAGGAGGGCTATGTCGTCGTGGCCCTGCTGGTCGGACAGCAGGGCCAGGACGCCGTCGGCGGTGTCCTCCAGCGTGGCGGACCGCGAGGCGACCAGGGCGGACGCCAGCCGCGCGATGCCCTCGTCGACGTTGCGCATGCGGCTCTCGACCAGGCCGTCGGTGTAGAAGGCGAGGGTGGCGCCGGGCGGGATCTCGGCCGCCGCCTGCTCGTACTCGGGCGGGTGCGCGGGGTCGGACACCCCGAGCGGCAGGCCGTGCGGGAGCGCGAAGCGCTGCGCCGTCCCGTCGGGGAGGGCCAGCAGCGGCGGCGGGTGCCCGGCGCACGCCAGCTCGCAGCGCAGCGTCGCCGGGTCGCAGACCATGCACAGGCAGGTCGCGAACTGGGCGGCGTCCAGGCCCTGGGCGATGGAGTCGAGCCGCCGCAGCACCTCGGCGGGCGGGAACTCGCAGCTGGCCAGGGTGTGCGCGGCGACCCGCAGCTGGCCCATCGCGGCGGCGGCGGTGACGCCGTGCCCGACCGAGTCGCCGATGACGACCGCGACCTTGTCCGCGGGCAGCGGCACCACGTCGTACCAGTCGCCGCCGACGCCGCTGGCGGCCGGCAGGTAGCGGTGCGCGATCTCCAGGCCGGGCGGGGCGGCGACCCCGGCGGGCAGCAGCCCGGCCTTCAGCGCGGTCGCGGTGCGGTGCTCGCGCCGGTACAGGCAGGCGTTGTCGACGCTGGTGGCGGCGCGCGCGGCGAGCTCGGACGCCAGCGCCGTGTCGGCGGCGGTGAACGGCAGCCGGCCGCGCTTGCGGCTGAACACCGCGAAGCCGAGCGACCGGCCGCGCGCCACCAGCGGCACCGCCAGCAGCGACACGTGGTCGAGCAGCCCGTCGATGACGCGGCCGGTCTGCCGCGCCATCGTGTCCTGGATGGCGTCGCCGCCGAACTCGATCATGGCGCCGGTGGTGAGGCAGCGGGCGTAGGGGGTGGACGGCGGGTAGACGATGACCTCGTTGACGGGGAACTCGCGGGACCACTCGCGCGGGTCGTCGTCGGCGAACGCGACCGCGAGGCGCCGCACGACCGCGGAGCCGTCGGCCTCCGCGGCGGGCTGGTCGTCGTCGGCGAGGAGCCGCTCCAGGACGTAGATGGCGCCCGCGTCGGCGAACCGCGGGACGGTGACGGCGACGATCTCCCGGGCGGTGAGGTGCAGGTCGAGGGTGGAGCCGATGCGGCGGCCCGCCTCGTTCAGCAGCTCCAGGCCGCCGGCCCACGGCGGCGACACGGTCAGCGCGACGAGGGTGCCGCCGTCGGCGTGGGCGATCGCCTCGCACGAGACGGACAGCCCGTCGTCCGACAGCGGCAGCACCCCGCTCCAGGGGTGGCCGGACACGGCCGCCTTCAGCGCCGACGCCAGGTGCCCGGCGGCGTGGGGCCGGCCGAGCAGCTCGGGCAGGAGAGCGCCGGCCGCGGCGGCCGCGTCGTGGCCGAACAGGCGCGCGGCGCCCTCGCTCCATCCGGTGATCCTGCCGTCCGGGTCGAGCAGGACGGTCACCGGTCCCGGCCGGGCGGGTCGATCGGACATCGGTCTTCACTGTCCCGTTCGCAGGGGCTTTCCGGCGCGGCCGCGTTACGCTGATTGCGCTCCGCGGACGGCACGCCTCGGTCACAAGGGAGACGATGCATGGACTCCGAGTGGATCCCACCCGAAGTCGACAGTCAACGACCAAGCGTCGCACGGGTGTACGACTATCTGCTCGGCGGAGCCCACAATTTCGCCTCCGATCGTGATCTCGCGACGGGGCTGCTGCGGGTCGAGCCGCAGGCGCGGGAGCTGGCGCAGGCGAACCGGGCGTTCCTGCGCCGCGCGGTCCGCACGCTGGCGGGGGCGGGCATCGCCCAGTTCGTCGACATCGGGTCGGGCATCCCGACGCAGGGCAACGTGCACGAGGTCGCGCAGGGCGTGAACCCGGACGCGCGGGTCGTGTACGTCGACAACGACGACGTCGCCGTCGCGCACAGCCGCACCATCCTGGCGGGCGACGACCGGACCGCCGTCCTGCAGGCCGACATGCGCCGCCCGGCCGACATCCTGTCCGCGCCGGAGCTGAAGAGCCTGGTCGACCTGTCCGAGCCGGTGGCGTTCCTGCTGGTGGCGGCGCTGCACCTGGTGAAGCCCGAGGAGGACCCGGAGGGCATCGTCGCGGCGCTCCGCGACGCCGCCGCGCCCGGCAGCCACCTGGTGATCTCCCATCTGACCCACGAGGCGCAGCCGGGCAAGACCGCCGCGATCGGGAAGCTGTACGACCGGGCCACCTCCCCGGCGGTGTCCCGGTCGCACGCGGAGATCCTGCGTTTCTTCGACGGCTGGGAGCTGCTCGACCCCGGTCTGGTGTACGTGCCGCTGTGGCGCCCGGACGAGGGCGACGCCGTGGACGACCCCGAACGCTTCCTCGTGTTCGGCGGAGTCGCCCGCCTCACCTGACCCGCCGCCTCCCCCGCCCGCGCACTCGCCCGCCCCGCACCCCGCTCGGCCTGCGCCTCGCCTGGTCGGCTGCTTGCCCGACTGGTGCCTCGCCGCATCGGCGGCTCGCCTGGTCGGGTGCCCGCCCGACCGGGCGTGCGGCGGGCGGGTGCTCGGTGGGCGGGTGCGGTGGTCAGCGGGCGAAGGCGATGGCGGTGCCGGCGCTGACGACGACCGCGATCACGACGAGGACCAGCGAGGTGCTCAGCGGGTTGCGTCGCCGCTGCGGCGTCTGGACCGCGCGCGGCGCCGTGTGCGCGGGCTCCGGCGTCGCCTGCTCCGGCGTCGTCCGCTCCGGCGGCGAGGGCCGCGCGGGCGAGGGCCGCGGCGGCGGGGGCTGCACGCGCGACGGCTCGGGCGGGCGCGTCCGCGGGGGCGGCGGCAGCACGGGCGCCGCCGCGGGCCGCGGGCGCCGCGGGGGAGGCGCGGCCGGGACGGTCTCGGCCGGGACGGCCTCGGCCGGCGGCTCGGGGGTCTCGGCCGGGGGCGGCTGCTCCGCGGGCCGGGGAGGCTCCGGGGGCGGCGGTTCCGGCGTGCCGGGCGGCGGGGGCTCGGCGCAGCCGTCGGCGCCGGGCCCGATCCGGATGTCGACGCACACGGTGACGCCGGGCGGCGGGATGGGGGCCGCGAGCGCGCCCGCCGGGAGAGCGAGGGCGCCCGCGACCGCGGCGGGCAGGGCGGGTACGGCGAGGCGGGCGCGCACGCTCACCCACCCCCCGAGATGTGCTGCAGCTGGGCCTGCAGGCTCGTGTAGGCGTCCGGGCGGACGGCCAGGGCGCCGGTGAACACGTGCGAGATGTCGACGGTGAGGTAGGTGCCGGCCGCGAGCAGCGCGGCCATCATCGACAGCGGGACCAGGGTCGCGCCGCGCGGCCGGGCCCCGGACGTGAACGGCAGCAGCAGGACGGCGAGGCCGGTGAGGACGGTGACGGCGAGCAGCCCCGGCGGCGGGGTCGTGCGGGCGTCCATGGCGCGCTGCTCGCGGGCGGCGGATATCTCGGCGAGGTGGTCGAGCACGGCGGTGCGGGCGTCCTTCAGTTCGTCGGTGCCGGCGTTGACGGCGATGACGTCGCGGCGCAGGCCGTCCAGCTCGTCCCGGCCGCGGGTGCTGAGGCGGCCGTGCTCCATGAGCCGCCACTCGGGGCCGCGGACCAGGGCGACGTACCGGGTCAGGCCCGCCTGGACGTGCCGCGCGTCGGGCGGCGGCAGCCGGCTCGCGGCCCAGTACGCCTCGGAGATCGCGTGGCTCTCGGCGTAGGTGTTGGAGCGGGCCGCGTCGATCGTCGTCCACGGCACGACGATGGCGATGGCGAACGCCAGCAGGAACAGCGCCGACAGCATCGCCCCGCTGTGCGCGGTGGTCGGGCCGTCGGGGTCGGGGTCGTCCACGCCCCTCCAGCGCCGGACGAGCCGGCTCGCCAGCAGTACCACGCCGATCGCGCAGGCCGCGGCCGCACAGTAAACGATCATGCCCCTCCCGGCATCGGGCCGTCATCACTTCGGGTGAGTGTATTTTCACGGACCGTTGCTACCGGCGGGTTTCGCGATGACCGTCACCTGGAGGTGACGTGACCGCCCGGCCAGGGAAGGTGATCGGTGTGGGAGAGGAAGGACGGGGAGTTCTGCTGCCAGTTCTTGTGAAATACGGTGTTCATGCCGGAAGATCTCCCGTAGAGAACCCGGTGTGAAGGACGATTGTTCGGGCCGGCCCGGCAGGGGCGGCGGTGTGAGGGGAGACGGCAATGGCGCCGCAGGGAAAGCTGGACCTCGACCCGGAGGTGGTGCGGACCGCCCGGCGGCTCGCCGCCCGGGCCGCGGAACCGATCATCGGCATGGCCCGCTCCCACACGACCGTGTCGGTCGAGCGGGCGCTGCTGCGCCTGGCGGGCCTCACCGGCGCCGACGACGGGGGGCGCCCGTGGGTCAACCACCTCGCCGACGCCGTCCGCGACCAGGTCGGCTTGGAGCACGGCCTCGCCCTGCCCGTCTGGGACGCCCTGCTGAACGGCCCGTACGCCGATCTGGGCGACCTGGCGCGGGCCGCCGCGCGGGGGCGGGTCTCGTTCCGGCTGCCGTCCGGCGCCGAGGCCGGCCGCGCCCGCGCGGCCGCCCGCGAGGCGGCGCGCGGCGGCATCGCCCGCATCGACCGCCGCCGCGCCGAACGCGACCGGCTGCTGGCCGAGCTGCCGGCCCCGGACACCGCCGACCCGCCGCGCCCGCTGGTGTACCTGATCGTGGCGACCGGCGACATCTACGAGGACATACCGCAGGCGCAGGCCGCGGCCCGCGAGGGCGCCGACGTCGTCGCGGTGATCCGCTCCACCGGGCAGTCGCTGCTGGACTTCGTCCCCGAGGGCGCCACCCGCGAGGGCTACGCCGGCACCTACGCCACCCGCGAGAACTTCCGGCTGATGCGCTCGGCGCTGGACGAGGTCTCCCGCGAGCTGGGCCGGTACGTGCGGCTGACGAACTACGCCTCCGGGCTGTGCATGCCGGAGATCGCGACGCTCGCCGGGCTGGAGCGCCTGGACATGATGCTCAACGACTGCATGTACGGGATCATCTTCCGCGACATCAACCCGCGCCGGACGTTCATCGACCAGCGGTTCTCCCGGCAGATCCACGCCCGCGCCGGCATCGTCATCAACACCGGCGAGGACAACTACCTCACCACCGCCGACGCGGTCGACGCCGCTCACACGGTGATCGTCAGCCAGCTGCTCAACGAGCGGTTCGGGCACGAGGCGGGCCTGACGGACGCCCAGCTCGGCCTCGGCCACGCCTTCGAGATCAACCCGGCGATCCCCGAGTCGTTCCGGCTGGAGCTCGCGCACGCCCAGCTCGTCCGGGAGCTGTTCCCCGGCGCGCCGCTGAAGTACATGCCGCCGACCAAGCACATGACCGGCAACATCTTCGCCGGCTACCTGCTGGACGCCTTCTTCAACCTCGCCGGCGTGATGACCGGCCAGTCGATCATCCTGATCGGGATGATGACCGAGGGCATCCACACCCCGTGGCTGTCGGACCGCGACCTGGCGCTGGAGAACGTCCGCTACGTCCGCGACGCCTGCGGGAACCTCGCCGAGGACTTCATGCCCCGCCCGGACGGGATGGTCGTCCAGCGGGCCAAGCAGGTCCTGTCGGAGTCGGTCGACCTGCTCGGCCGCATCGCCGACGACGGGCTGCTCAACGCCATCGCCGAGGGCACGTTCGGCGTCACCCGCCGCCCGCCCGACGGCGGCAAGGGCCTGGACGGCGTCGTGCCCCGCGCCGACGGCTACTTCAACCCCGCCATCGAGATCCTCGACTCCGAGGACCCGCACGCCGCCCGCGCGGACGCCCAGGAGGTGCCGGCATGACGGCCGAGAGCAGCAGGACCGGGACCCGGGCCCCCGCTGAGACCCCCGCGGAGCCCGCCGACACCCGGCAGGTCATCCGCCCCTACGGCGACACCACCGGCGACGGCATGGTGCAGATGTCGTTCACGCTGCCCGTCCCCGCCGGCAAGCGCGCCGAGGCCGCCGCGCTGCAACTCGCCGGGAAGATGGGCCTGGACCCCGCCAGCGTCGTGCACGCCAAGCCGATGGGGCCCGACTTCACCTTCTTCATCGTGTACGGGAAGGTGCGGCACCTGATCGACTACGCGTCCATCCCCGTCCCGGAGGAGCGCGCCTACCCGCTGCTGACCTCCCAGGAGGTGAACCTGGCGATCCGCGAGGGGCTGAACCGGCGGCTGGTGGTCGTCGGCGCGTGCATCGGCACCGACGCCCACACCGTCGGCATCGACGCGATCCTGAACGTGAAGGGGTTCGCGGGGGAGAAAGGCCTGGAGTACTACCGGGAGATCCAGGTCGTGAACATGGGCGCCCAGGTCACCGTCGAGGAGCTGGTGGAGCGCGCCAAGGCCGAGGACGCCGACGCGGTGCTGGTCTCCCAGGTCGTCACCCAGCGCAACGCGCACCTGCACAACACCAAGCAGATGGCCGCCGCGTTCCACGCCGAGTACCCCACCGCCGTCGCCGGAGGCATCGGGCGGCCGCTGCTGGTGGTGGGCGGCCCCCGGTTCGACACCGTCACCGAGGCCGACCTCGGCGTCGACCGGATCTTCGGCAAGGGCACCACCCCCGCCGAGGTCGCCAGCTACCTCGTCCACGCCCTGCTGCCCGCCCACGCGCCCGGCGGGGCCCGCGACACCGAAGGAGAGGCCGACGATGAGTGACCCGCGCGAGGGGACGACCGTCACCCACCGCCGCTACATCCCCTACTCCCACGCCCACTACGCCGGCGACCTGGTGGACGGCGCCTACGTCCTCGGGCTGTTCGGGGACGCGGCGACCGAGCTGTGCATCCGCACCGACGGCGACGAGGGCCTGTTCGCCTCCTACGCCGACGTGCAGTTCCGCGCGCCGGTCAAGGCCGGGGACGTGCTGGAGACCACCGCCGTGCTGACCCGCGCCGGCACCCGCAGCCGCGTGATGGAGTTCGAGGCGCGCGTGGTGTGCCGGGGCCGCCCGGACAAGGGCGAGTCGGCCGCCGAGGTGCTGCCGGAGCCGATCGTCGCGGTCACCGCGACCGGGACGGTGGTGGTCGCCGCGCCCGGCGGCTGACACCGGCCCTCCGGCGCCGGACCGCCGGGTCCGGCGCCCGCCCTCCGCCACGCCATGATCGCCGATCGTCCGGGACCGAATTCCGGGGCGCTGATCATGGTACTGAGCTGGGGAAAGAGGGTGTCGCCGCAGAACATGGCGCGGTTGACACCGGGCCGGAAGCCGGTAGTTTTGCAGCAGTCCAGCACGGGACTCACCGATCGGCCGCCCGAGGCGCCGCCGGGCACCGCACCACGACGGGGACGGGGATCACGAGAGTGGTCGGCATCGTGCCCGCCTCAGCCAGTGCGGTGATCCGGGAGCGGGCCCGGGCGGAGCCGCCCGATCGCGCGGGGGGTTGGACCCGGGAAGGGCCCGGACATCCAGTAGAAAACGGAGCCTCGTTCTCACCGCCTGTGGGACGACTCCGGCCCGACGGGTGTCGCGGGCCCTCTTCCGTGTCGGCGTGCCCGCCCCGTCCCGCCCGCGGCCCCGCCTCCGTCCGGGCCTCCGTCCGGGCCGGCGCCGGTCCGCGGTCGCCACGGGTGCCCGCGGCCGGTAGCGTTCCGGGAAGGAACGAGCGAACGAGGTGGGACGTGGCGCAGGAGACCCTCCCGGACCGGTCGTCTGCCGCAGGCCCCGGAGGGCACGCCGGCGCACCCGCCGGCGAGGCGCCGCACGGGCGGCTCGGCCGGCTGCGCGCCGGCCTGCGCCGCGGCGGCCGCGCCGGCTGGCCCCGCACCCTGCTGGCGCTGGCCGGTGGGCTGGTGATGTGGCCGGCGTTCCCGCCGCTCGACCTCACCCCGCTCGCGCCCGTCGGCGTCGCGATGCTCACGCTCGCGGTGCGGGGGGTGCGGCCCCGCACCGGCGCCTGGCTCGCGTTCGTCGCCGGCGCCGCGTTCTTCCTCCCCGCCCTGGAGGGCATCTCCCGCATCGGCCCGGACGGCTGGATCGTCCTCAGCCTCGTCGAGGCCGCCTACTTCCTGCCGATGGGCGCCGGGATCGCGGTCGCCGCCCGGCTGCCCGGCTGGCCGGTGTGGACGGCCGCGCTGTGGGTCGCCCAGGAGCTGGTCCGCGGCCGCGTCCCCTTCGGCGGGTTCCCGTGGGCGCGGCTGGCGTTCAGCCAGACCGCCACGCCTTTGACCCCGTACGCGTCCTACGGCGGCGCACCGCTGGTGACGTTCCTGACCGCGCTGGCCGGCGGGCTGCTCGCCTACGCCGCCGTGGCCGCGCACCGCGCCCGCGCGTCCCGCCGCGACCGGGCCGCGACCGCCGGCCCAGCCCCCGGCGGAGCCTCCGATGAGGCCGCCGAGGGGGCCGCCGGCGGGGCCGTCTCGGCCCCGCGCGCGCTCGCGCCCGCCGCGGCCGCCCTGGCGCTGATCGCCGCCGTCGCCGGGGGCGGGCTGCTCATCCCCACCCCGGCGTCAGGCCGGCCCGTCACCGTCGCGGTGATCCAGGGCAACGTGCCGCGCCTCGGCCTGGACTTCCTCGGCCAGCGCAAGGCCGTCCTGGACAACCACGTCAAGGCCACACACGAGCTCGCCGCCAAGGTCCGCGCGGGCCAGGTGCCCCGGCCCGAGCTGGTGGTGTGGCCGGAGAACGCCAGCGACCTGGACCCCTACCGCGAACCCGACGCCTACACCGCCATCGACGGCGCCGTGCGGGACGTCGGCGTCCCCGTCCTCGTCGGCGCGCTCACCGACACCCCCGACGGCGAGAAGGTCGAGAACCGCGGCATCGTCTGGGACCCCGAGTCCGGGCCCGGCGACTACTACGTCAAGCGGCACCCCGTCCCGTTCGGGGAGTACCTGCCGTTCCGCGACATCCTCACCAAGCTGATCACCCGGTTCGAGCGGATCCCGCGCGACTTCGCCAAGGGCACCCGCTCGGGCGTGATGAAGCTCGGGCCCGTCACCATCGGCGACGTGATCTGCTTCGAGGTCGCCTACGACAAGGAGGTCCGGGACGTGGCGCCCGGCGACATCCTCGTCGTGCAGACCAACAACGCCACCTACGGGCGCACCAGCCTCCCGCCGCAGCAGATCGCGATGTCGCGGCTGCGCGCGGTCGAGCACGGCCGTACGATCTTGGTTGCCGCGACCAGCGGGATCAGCGCGATCGTCGCCCCGGACGGCCGGATGCTCGCCGAGTCCCGCGAGTTCGTCCCCGACATCCAGGTCCGCACCGTCCCGGCGCGCACGCAGCGGACCCTGTCGGACCGGCTCGGGGCCGTCCCCGAGTGGGCGCTCGCCCTGCTCGGGCTCGGCGCGGTCCTCGCGGCGGCATGGACAGCCAGGAAGAACGAGGGGAATTGACACCGATGGAGATCCCAGCCGACCTCGGCCGGGTGCTCGTGATCATCCCGACCTACAACGAGCGGGACAACATCGAGCGCATCGCCGGGCGGGTGCGCGAGGCCGTCCCGTCGGTGGACGTCCTGGTGGTCGACGACGCCAGCCCCGACGGCACCGGCGAGGTCGCCGACGCGCTGGCCGAGAAGGACGAGCAGATCAAGGTCCTGCACCGGCAGGGCAAGGACGGGCTCGGCCCCGCCTACATCGCCGGGTTCCGATGGGCCGCCGAGCACGGCTACGACGTCATGGTCGAGATGGACGCCGACGGCTCCCACCAGCCCGAGGAGCTGCCCCGGCTGCTGTCCGCGCTGGAGGACGCCGACCTGGTCATCGGCGCCCGCTGGGTGCCCGGCGGGAAGGTGCGGAACTGGCCGAAGCGGCGCGAGGCGCTGTCGCGCGGCGCCAACACCTACGCCCGGCTGATGCTCGGCATCCCGCTGCACGACGCCACCGCCGGCTACCGCGCGTTCCGCGCCGCGACCCTGGCGAAGATCGGGCTGGAGGAGGTCGACTCGCGCGGCTACTGCTTCCAGATCGACCTGGCGCTGCGCGCGCTGCGGCAGGGCCTGCGCGTGGTGGAGGTGCCGATCACGTTCGTCGAGCGCGAGCACGGCACCAGCAAGATGAGCCGGGACGTGATGGCCGAGGCGGCGCTGCGCATCACCCAGTGGGGCATGAGCGACCGCGTCGGCAGGCTCCGCCCGCCGCGCTGAGACCCGCCGCGTTGAGACCCGCCGCGTTGAGACCCGCCGCGACCGGGACGCCCCGCGGGAAACGATCGGCGGCGTCCCGGCGTTGACAGGGGAGAGGCTTTTCCGACCCGGAAATGGGGCCATGCTGCCGCTGCTGATCGTCCTGGGAATCCTGCTGCTGCCCGCGCTGGAGATCTTCGTGATCATCCAGGTCGGCGCCGCGATCGGCGCCTGGCCCACGGTGGGGCTGCTGGTCGCCGAGACCGTGCTCGGCGCCTGGCTCGTCCGGCGGGAGGGCCGCCGCGCCTACGGCGCGCTCCACGACACGGTCCGCACCGGCGTCCTGCGCGACCGCGAGCTCGGCGACGCCGCGCTCACCATGGCCGGCGGGCTGCTGCTGCTGTTCCCCGGCTTCGTCACCGACGTGTTCGGGCTGCTGTTCGTGCTGCCGTTCACCCGGCCGCTCGTCCGGCGGTCCCTGTCGTCGTTCGCCGCGCGGCGGATGCGGGCCGCCGAGGAGCGGGCCGCGACCGTGTTCCCGCCCGGCGCCGGCGGCGCCGGGTTCGGCCCGCTCGGCCGCAGGCCCGGCCCCGAGGGGGTGGAGACCCCGCCGGGACCGGTGGTCCGCGGCGAGGTCGTCCACGAGGACGACGACACCGCCTCCCGCGCCTGACCCCGCGGCGGCCCCCGGGCGGCGCGCTCAGGCGTCCCGCACGGCGAACACGGCCCCGCCCGCCAGCAGCGCCGCCGCCGCGTAGCCGGCGAGCACGGCGAGGCCCTGCCACGGCCCGATGGGCAGCAGGTCCAGGTTCCGCGTCGCCTGCACGGCCAGGCCCGCGGGCATCGGCGACGCCTTCTCCAGCCGCTCCTGCCACGCCCCGTCCCCGGCCAGCCGGGTGACGGCCGGGACGGCCCACAGCAGCGCCAGCACCGCGGTGATCGCCGCCGCCGGCTCCCGCAGCGCCGCCCCCGCGCCGAGCGACAGCAGCGCCACCAGCACCAGGTACAGGACGGTGCCGGCGGCGGCGCGCGCCGTCGGGCCGTCCAGCGGGGACAGCGGCGGGTAGCCGTTCGCCGCGGTGAACCCGTTGCCCGGCAGCAGGCCCCGCCCGGCCGCCAGCGACGCCAGCACCCCCAGCGTCCCGGCCGCGGCGGCGGCGCCCGCGACCACGGCGGCCTTGGCGGCCAGCACCGCCGCCCGGCGCGGCACGGCCGCCAGCGTCGCCGCGATCGTCCCGGTGGCGTACTCGCCGCCGACGGCCAGGACGCCGAGCACCACCGCCGCGACCTGCCCGATCCGCACACCCGACAGCGCCAGCCTCGGGGTGTCCTCCATGCAGCCGGCCGGGCTCGTGCAGTGCGAGGTGTCGACGGAGCCGGTCACGGCCGCGCCCACCGCGGCGGTCAGCCCCGCCAGGGCCAGCAGCACCCACCAGGTGCTGGGCAGCGTCCGCAGCTTCGTCCACTCCGCGTGCACCGCCCTCACGCATGTCCGCGGCGGGGAGACGGCCCCAGGCGCCCCCCGGCCCGCTCCGCTCACGCGTCTCTCCTTCGGAGCAGCCACGCCGCGGCCGCGAGCGCGGCCGCCGTGTAGGCGCACAGCACCCCGAACCCGGCCCACGGGCCGATCGCCTGGTCGAACCGCGGCACCGTCTGCTGGACCGCGAACCCGGCCGCCGGGGTGAGGCGCTCCAGCCACCGCGCCGCCGACAGCGGCAGCCCCGTCGCCACGATCTGCGGGACGAGCAGGAGCAGCAGCACGATCGTGATCGCGGGCGCGCTGCGCCGCACGATCACCGCGACCGCCAGCGAGAACACCGCGACCACGGCGAGCAGCGCCGCCGTGCCGAGGACGGCCCGCAGCACCGCGCCGTCCGACACCGGCGGCGGCGACATGCCGTGCGAGCGCAGCACCGGCCCGGCGGGCAGCACCGCCCCGAACGCCGCCGCCAGCCCGGCCGCCAGCGACGCCGCGCCGACGACCACCGCCTTGGCGGCCAGGACCCGGCCCCGGCGCGGGGACGCCGCGAACGTGGTGCGCAGCATGCCGCGCCGGTACTCGCTAGTCGCGAACAGCACCGCCAGCGCGATGACCGCCGCCTGCCCGATCAGCACGCCGGTGAGGGTGGTCTTGGTGATGTCGTCGGCGAACTCGTCGGGGCCGATGTCGCCGGCGCCCTTCAGCGTGAACGTCCCGCCCGACAGCGTGCGGCCGTCGGCGTCCGCGGCGGCCGCCGGGCCGCCCGGCGCGCCCCGGTCCCGCCACGCCGCGCCCGGCGGCGCCGGCGACACCGCCACGTGGTCGAACGTCGCGCGGGTGGCGGAAGGACGCCCGGACACGGTCTCCCCGCCGAACCGCCGCTCCACCGCCATCTCGTCGGGGGCGGCCACGAACATGCCCGCGAGCGCCCGCTCGGGCAGCCCGTCCAGGCGGACCGACCCCACGCGGTGCCAGGTCCGGCCGTCGGGGGAGTCGTAGCCGGTCACGGCGGCGCCGGAGCGGGTCAGCTTCAGCCAGCGCGGCAGGTCCGCGGTCCCGCCGCCGGCGCCGCCGCGCTCGTAGCCGGTCTGCAGCCGGACGCCGTGCCCCGGCGTCACCATCAGCGCCGCGTACGGGGTGCCGCGCTCGGCGCTGCCCCGGATCATCAGCCCGGCCTTCGCCCACTGGCCGCCGCCGTCCCGGGACGCGACGCGGGCGACGACCGAGCCGTCCCCCGCGAGGGTCAGGTAGGTGAAGTGGCCCAGGTCGATCTTGTGGAGGCGGGCGGGGTCGGACGGCGCGTCCCCCGAGCCGGTGGCCTGGGTCCCCGCCGCCGACAGCAGCGCCACCAGCACCGTCAGCAGCACTGCCGCCAGCAGGGTCAGCGTCCAGCGGGGGACGGTGCGCAGCTTGGTCCACTCGGCCAGCAGCAGCCGCCCGAACCCGTCCCGGGCCTGCGCCTGGACGGTGCTCCGGTAGACCTTCCCGGCGGTCACGGGGCCTCCTGCCGGGTCAGGGCCTGGAACTCCACCGCGTCCCGGGTCAGCTCCATGTACGCCTCCTCCAGCGACGCCCGGTGCTCGGCGATCCCGCTGAACGCGACCCCGGCGCCGGTGAGCAGCGCGATGATCCGCTCGGACGGCAGGCCGGCGACCGTCACCGCGTCCGGCCCGGACGCGGTGACGGTGGCGCCCGCGCGGGCCAGCACGGTCATGGCCTCCTGCCGCTCGGCGGTGCGCAGCTCGACCCGCCCGCCGGACGCGGCCGCCAGCAGGTCCGCGACGCTGGTGTCGGCGATCAGCCGGCCCCGCCCGATCACCACCAGGTGGTCGGCGCCGCCCTCCAGCTCGCTCATCAGGTGGCTGGACACCAGCACCGCCCGCCCCTCGGCGGCCAGCGACCGCAGCAGCCCGCGGATCCAGGTGATGCCCTCGGGGTCCAGGCCGTTGACCGGCTCGTCGAACATCAGCACCGGCGGGTCGCCGAGCAGCGCCGCGGCGATCCCGAGCCGCTGCCGCATGCCGAGGGAGAACCCGCCCGCCCGGCGCCGCGCCGCGCCCGCCAGCCCGGTCAGCTCGATCACCTCGTCGACCCGCCGGGCCGGCAGCCCGTTGGCGTGGGCGAGCCAGCGCAGGTGGTCGCGGGCGCGCCGCGCCGGATGCACCGCCGAGGCGTCCAGCATCGCGCCGAGCCGGCACAGCGGCGTGCGCAGCGACCGGTAGGGCCTCCCGCCGACCAGCGCCGTCCCGGTGTCGGGCCGGTCCAGGCCCATGATCATCCGCATGGTGGTGGACTTGCCGGCGCCGTTCGGGCCGACGAACCCGGTGACCTGCCCGGGCCCGGCGGTGAACGACAGGCCGTCCACGGCGACGGCCGCGCCGAACCGCTTGCGCAGCCCCCGCACTTCGATGGTTGCCTCCATGCCCCGGGACCCTACGGGCGGCGGCGGCGCCGGGTCGTCCCGCCGCGGAGGCGTCTTCGCGGGCGGTGGGCGGGGGACGGGGCATCCCCCGCGGGAGGGACGCCGCCGGGCCGCCGGCCGCGCCACAATGGCGTCCGTGGGGGAGATCGACGGGCGGGCGCTGTGGCCGGCGGCGGGCGCCGGCCTCGCCGCCGCCGGCGCCGCCGAGGCGGTCCTGCGCACGCACGGCTCGGGGGCGGTGCCGTCCCTGGCGATCGTGGTGGACGTGTGCGCGACGCTGCCGCTCGCCCTGGCCCGCGACCGGATCACCGCGGCCGCGGCCGCGATCACGGTCGCGGCCGCCGCGGCGTGCGTCCTGCACGGCGGGGCCGCCGTCGCGGCGCTCGTCGCGCTCGCGGCGGTCTGGACCGAGCTGGTGCGGCGGCGCGTGGCGCGGCGCCGGGCGCGGGCCGCCGCGCTGGACGCCTCCCGCCGCGCGTTCCAGAGCACGCTGCTGGAGCACACCGCGCGGGGCGAGCGGGCCCGCATCGCCCGCGAGCTGCACGACGTCGTCGCCCACCACATCTCGATGATCTCCGTGCAGGCCGAGACCGCGCGGCTCGCCGTCCCCGGCATGCCCGCCGAGGGCGCCGAGCGGCTGCTGGCCATCGGCGACACCGCCCGCACCGCGCTCACCGAGATGCGCCGCCTCCTCGGCGTCCTGCGCGAGGACGCCGGCGCCGAGCCGACCCGCCGCCCGCAGCCCGGCCTGCAGCAGCTCCTCGACCTGGTCGACGAGGCCCGCGCGTCCGGCGCCGGCGCGGCCCGGCTGATCGTCCGCGGGGACGTCGCCGCCCTGGACCCGGGCCTGGAGCTGGCCGCCTACCGGATCGCGCAGGAGGCCCTCACCAACGTGCGCAGGCACGCGCCCGGCGCCGCGGTCGACGTGGAGATCGACTACGCGCCGGACGCGCTGCGCCTCACCGTCCGCGACAACGGCCCCGGACCCGGCGGGCACGGACCCGGCGGGCACGACCCGGCCGGGCACGGGCTGCTCGGGATGCGCGAACGCGCCGCCGCCGCGGGCGGAGGCCTGCGCACCGGGCCCGGCCCGGCCGGGGGTTTCGTCGTCGAGGCGACGCTGCCGCTGGAGGCGCCGTGACCGTGCGCGTGGTGGTCGCCGACGACCAGGAGGTCGTCCGCGCCGGGTTCGGCGCGCTGCTCGGCACCCAGCCGGACCTGGCCGTCGTGGCGACCGCGTCCGACGGCGCCGAGACCGTCGAGGTGTGCCGCGAGCACCGGCCCGACGTGGTGCTGATGGACGTGCGGATGCCCGTCCTGGACGGCATCGAGGCCACCCGCCGCGTCACCGCCGGGCCGGACGCGCCGCGCGTGCTGATGCTGACCACCTTCGACCTCGACGAGCACGTCTACGACGCCCTCGTCGCGGGCGCCAGCGGGTTCCTGCTCAAGGACGTCACGGCCGAGCGGCTGTTCGACGCCGTCCGGGTCGTCGCCGCGGGCGAGGCGCTGCTCGCCCCGGCCGTGACCCGCCGCCTCATCGGCGAGTTCGCCCGGCTGCGGCCCCGCCCGCCGGAACCGGACGTGCTGGACGCCCTGACGCCGCGCGAGACGGAGGTGCTGCGCCTGCTCGCCGGGGGCCTGTCCAACGCCGAGATCGCCGCGCGGCTCGTCGTGGGGGAGGAGACGGTCAAGACCCACGTCAGCCGGATCCTGCGCAAGCTCGGGCTCCGCGACCGCGTGCAGGCCGTGGTCACCGCCTACGAGAGCGGTCTCGTCCGGCCCCGCTCCGGAGGCTGACGGCGGGCCCGGACACAGGCCGGGCCCGCACCGTCGTCCGGTGCGGGCCCGTCACCCGAAAAACTCTCAGTCGCTCACGCGGACTTCCTGCGCCCCGCCCGCAGGATCTCCAGGCGCTCGGCGAGGACCTCCTCCAAGTCCTCGACGGTCCTGCGCTCCATGAGCATGTCCCAGTGGGTCCGCGGCGGCTTTCCCTTCTTGGCTTGGGGCAGCTCCCCGTCGACCCGCAGGGCCGTTGCGCCGCAGTTGCGGCATTCCCAGGTCATCGGCACCTCGGCCTCGGCTGCGAGCGTCACGGTGAACCGGTGGCCCTTGGTGCAGGTGTAGTCCACCTCTTGCCGAGGGGCCAGATCGGTGTTGCGATCGTTCTCGTAGCTCGTCGCTCCGAGTCGGGTGCCGCGAAGTGCGCGCTCGGCCATCGTCACGTGCCTCCCAGACGGCTTGCGGTCTTGCCCTGACCAACGCTGAACACCGTGACAAGATTCCCGCGCCCGGGGTGATCCAACCCTGCTGTTTGCGGCCGCACCGGGCCGCCGGCGCGGAAACTCCGGCGCGTCCGGCGGATCCGCCGGGCCGGTGCGGCGGGCCCGCCGGCGGGCCGCGACCTGCCGGCGGGCCCCGCTACAGCCACGGCCAGGCCGGCTACAGCCACGGCCAGGCCGCGTCGCGCCCGGCCTCCAGCAGCGGGACGGCGCGGAACGCCGCGTCGGACAGGCCGCCGAAGACGTGCCGGTTCCCGGTGCCGGACGGGCCGTGCCCGTACCGGTAGCCGGCCAGGTTCCAGGTGTAGACGGGCACGTGCGCCGGGACCTGCGCGGTCGGGTCGGCGCCGCGGGGGCCGCCCCACGCCTGCTCGTCGGTGACGATCACGACGCGGTCGTGGCCGCGGAAGTGCGCCCGGACCGCCTCGGCGGTCTGGGTGCCGCCCATGGAGTGGAACCGCTCCAGGACCTTCAGCAGCGACTCGCCCTGGCCGAAGCGGACGGGCCGGTGGCCGGTGCCGAACTCGACCAGGTCGGCGTGCGCCGCGCGGACGGCCAGCGCGGCGCCGAAGACCGCGGCGGCGTCGGCGCGGTTGAGCCCCGACTTCCGCGAGACGGGCCCGAACATCGAGCCGGACCGGTCGACCAGGATCAGCGTCCGGCCGGCCAGGGCCGGGACGCCGGCCAGCGAGTGGTTCAGCGCCCGCTCCAGCGGCCACGCCCACCGCAGCGACGGCGCGGCCCGGTGCGCGGCGAGGAACCGGAACGGGAGCATGCGGCTCCCGGCGATCACCTCGGGGTCGGCGAGCTCGGCCGCCACCTGCTGCGCGACATCGTCGGACACACCGGCCTGGTCGAAGTTCCGCAGGTTCCGCACCAGGGCGAAGATCCCCATGGACGGGATCAGCGCCTCCCACAGGCGCGCCTTGTCGACCTTCGCCCCCGCCAGCGAAAGCGCGTTCTCCCACGTGAGTCCCGCACGGCGGAGCGCATCGGCGTCGAGCAGCAGCTCGGGCCGCTCGGCCGCGGCCTCAAGGAACGTCCCGTTGTATGCGAGGGTGCCGAGCCTGTCCGGGTCGGGTGCGGTGCCGCGGTTGTGGCGCCGGTCGAGTGCGTGGGCGAACAGGTCACCCTGCCACGGCTTGGCAGGGTCCGGGCTCGGGTGGACCAGGTCGATCACGTCGCCGAAGCGGAAGCCCTTGGAGCCGGTGTCGTACTTCAGCAGGGACCGCTCGGTGTAGAGCCGCCGGACGGCGTCGGCGATGCCGCGCTTGACGGGCTTGGGCACGGTGCGGCCGTAGGCGGACGTCCAGTAGGCCAGGGCCTCGCCGGGCTCGTCGGCGCGCTGCAGGACGCTTGCGACGAGCCCGCGGTTGCCGCCGTTCAGCCCGGCGTCGAGGCGGGCCCTCACGGCGTCCAGCGCGGCGACGAGCGAGGCGGAGCGCATGCCGGCCTCGGTGCGCAGCCACGGCAGGAACCCGGCCGTCCACTCGCCGTCGGCGACGGCGACCGTGCGGACCAGGTCGCGGAACCGTGCGTCGCGGTCGCCGGCCCTCTCGTAGAAGCCGTCCTCGCCGACCATGTTCGCGACCGCGAGCAGGAACAGCTCGCTCTTGGCGTCGCGGGCGTGGCCGGGCGCGCCCTCGTGGGTGCGGCCGGACGGCGCCGCTTCGCCGCGGACCGGGCTGGACACGGCCGGGCGGACGCTGCCGCGGTTGAACTTCGCCATGAGAAAGGCTCCCTTCCGCAAAGGGAGAGGGAGCCCTGCGTTCCGCGGAGATGCCCGAGATCAGGAGTCGGCTACGGAATGACGAGTCCGGTGCTCTCCCGGGCTGAGCTACACCGCCCCGAAGGCGGTGGTGGGATTCGAACCCACGCCCGCCGGATCCAAGAAGTATCCGTGGCCTGCGCACCGGGCACCCGCGAAGTATGTGCTCCCTCCCGAGATCTGAGTCGGTGCACGGGGTCGCCCCCGATATGGGCGTCGCGAGCGGAGGTCTGGCCGCCGGCGATGGGAATCGAACCCGTGAAGTATCCGTTCACCTGCGCACCGGGAGGTGCGTATTCGGTTGTCGAGCCCTTCCGAGATCGGAGGCGGCCTCGGGTGGATTTCTTTTGCAGAGAAGTAACCCGCGGCCTTCGCACCGGAAGGGCGATGCCATAAGGAGATCAGTCCGGGGCGGTCGAACTCAACTGAATTAACGCCATTCGCGCATGGCGTAGCGATCGTGAGGTTTCGGCGCGCTCTGCCGTCCGCTAAGTCGCTGACGGCAGATTTCCCGCCGCCCGGGCGCGGCGCGGGGCCACCGTGGGAACCGGCGGCCGGACGGACCGGCCCCGCGATCCGCAGGGAGGGACACCACGGTGAACACGCTCACGGCCGCGCCGGCCGCCGCGTCCGCGTCACTGGGCACGCTCGACGACCAGCTGACCGCCCGGCTGCTGCAGGAGCGCATCCTCGTCCTCGGCGACGAGGTCGACGACCGCATCGCCAACCGGCTGTGCGGGCAGCTCCTGCTGCTGTCGGCCGAGGACCCGCGCCGCGACATCAGCCTGTACATCAACTCGCCCGGCGGGTCCGTCCTGGCCGGCCTGGCGATCTACGACACGATGCGCCTCATCCCCAACGACGTCTCGACGCTGGCGATGGGCCTGGCCGCGTCCATGGGCCAGTTCCTGCTGTGCGCCGGGACGCCCGGCAAGCGGTACGCGCTGCCGCACGCGCAGATCCTGATGCACCAGGGGTCGGCCGGCCTCGCCGGGACCGCCGCCGACGTCGAGATCTACGCCGGGCAGCTGCGCCGCGTCAGCGGCATCATGACGTCGCTGACCGCCGAGCACACCGGGCAGACCGCCGACACCATCGCCCGCGACGGCCTGCGCGACCGCTGGTTCAGCGCGCGGGAGGCCCTCGACTACGGGATGATCGACCACATCGTCGAGCAGCTCGACGACGTGCGCCCGGCCGCGCGGAAGGCGGGGCTGTGACCATGGGGCAGTACACGATCCCGACCGTCGTGGAGCGGTCCCCGCGCGGCGACCGCGCCTTCGACGTCTACTCGCGGCTGCTGTCGGGCCGCATCATCTTCCTCGGCACCGAGATCGACGACGGCGTCGCCAACGTCGTCATCGCCCAGATGCTGCACCTGCAGTCCGAGAACGCCGACCTGCCGATCGAGCTGTACATCAACTCGCGGGGCGGCTCGTTCAGCGCGCTGACCGCCATCTACGACACCATGCAGTACATCCGGCCCGACATCGCGACCCTGTGCGTGGGGCAGGCGTCCTCGGCCGCGGCGGTGCTGCTGGCGGCCGGGACGGCCGGGAAGCGGTCGGTGCTGCCGCACTCCACGGTGGTGCTGCACCAGCCCTCGACCGAGGAGGGGTCGTTCGAGGCCGGCCGCGGCACCCTGCCGGACCTGGCCGTCCAGGCCGACGAGGTCGCGCGGGTGCGGGCGCAGACCGACCGGATCCTCAGCCGGCACACCGGCCACCCCGTCGCCAAGATCCACGCCGACATCGACCGGCGCCGCACCTTCGGCGCCGAGGAGGCCGTCGCCTACGGGATCGCCGACCAGGTCATCGCCGCCGCGTAGCCGGGCCGCCCCGGTCAGGCGGCCAGGGCGAGCACCGACACCGTGGCGCCGCCCGCACCCGAGGCGGGGGGCGCCACGGGCGGCGCCGCGGCCCGCCGCACCGGCATCGCCCGCACGACCCCGCCCTCGACGCGGGCGGCGTCGACGCGGGTCAGGTCGTGCACGACCGCCGCCAGCAGCTCGGCCAGCTCGACGTCGAGGGCGTCGCACACCGCGGCCAGCACCTCCGACGACGCCTCCTTGCGGCCCCGCTCGATCTCCGACAGGTACGGCATGGAGATCCGCGCGGCGACCGCCACGTCCGCCAGGGTGCGGCCCTGCGTCCGCCGGATCCGGCGCAGCGCGGCGCCCAGCAGCGACCGCAGCAGCGCGCGCGGGCGCCGGCCCGGTCCATCGGCGGCGATGTTCGTCATCGGGTCCTCGTCTCACAGCAGGCGGGCGGCCCTCCCGCCCGGCGAACACCTTCATGCCTATCCGCCGCGCCCCGCGCGGGCCAGTGCTTTTCGCCCTCGGCGCACAGTCAGGCGCGGCTGGTGAGGACCGCGTCGACGAGCCCGTAGTCCTTGGCCTCCTCGGCGGTGAAGTACCGGTCGCGGTCCAGGTCGCGCCGCACCGTCTCGGGGGCGCGCCCGGTGGCCTCGGCCAGGATCGCCTCGGTCTGCTCCCGCAGCCGCAGCACCTCCCGCGCCTGGATGTCCAGGTCGGTGGCGTAGCCGCGGGACACCTCGATCTCCGGCTCGTGCAGCAGGATCCGCGCGCCGCGCAGCGCCTGCCGCCGTCCCGGCGAGCCCGCCGCCAGCAGCACCGCGGCCGCCGATCCGGCCTGCCCGACGCATGTGGTCTCGACCTCGGGCCGGACGTAGCGCATCGTGTCGCAGATCGCCATCATCGCCGTCAGCGACCCGCCCGGCGAGTTGATGTAGAGCGAGATGGGCCGGTCGGGGTCCATGCCCTCCAGCGCCAGCATCTGCGCGGTGACGTCGTTGGCGCTGGTGTCGTCCGCCGGCGCCCCGAGGAAGACGATGCGGTCCTCGAAGAGCCTGTTGTAGGGGTTGGTGTCCTTGCGGCCGTAGCTGGTCTGCTCCTCGTACTCGGGGACGAGGTAGCGCCGTTCCGCTCGTGTCATGTGCCCACCCGGTCGGTGCTGTCGATGACGTGGTCGACGAAGCCGTAGTCGCGGGCCTCCTCGGCGGTGAACCAGGCGTCCCGGTCGCCGTCGGCCTCGATCCGCTCCAGCGGCTGCCCCGTGTGGAACGCGGTCCGCTCCGCCAGGGTCCGCTTGAGGTAGAGCGACTGCTCGGCCTGGATCTTGATGTCGGAGGCGGTGCCGCCGATGCCGCCGTGCGGCTGGTGCATCATGACCCGCGCGTGCCGCAGCGCGTACCGCTTGCCCCGCGTCCCCGCGCACAGCAGCGTCTGCCCCATGGACGCCGCCATGCCCATCGCGACGGTGGATATGTCGTTCGGGACGAACTGCATCATGTCGTAGATCGCCATCCCCGCGTCGACGACGCCGCCGGGGGAGTTGATGTAGATCGTGATGTCGCGCTCGGGGTCCTGCGCCGCGAGCAGCAGGAGCTGCGCGTTCACCCGGTTGGCGAGCCGGTCGTCGATCTCGCTGCCGAGGAACACGATCCGCTGCGCGAGGAGCCGCTCGTACAGCTGCGCGTCCGCGAGCTGCGGCAGCTCCGTCACCTTGGCCCGCGACCTCCCCACGAACGTCTCCGCCCGCCGCTCGCCGTCCCACTGCCTGGGCAAACCGCTCACGTGCCCTCCTCGATCATCTGTACAGTACGTACGCTAGGTACATCATGGAGGCTAGTGTGGGATGAGACGAGTGGCCAGGAGTGGATTGTGCGTTTCGCTATACGATGAATCACGTGGATGTTCCGGTGACCGAAGCACGTGCCCAGTTCGCGGATCTGGTGAACCGGGTGGCCTACACCGGCGAGCCCGTCAAGCTCACGCGGCGCGGCAAGGTGATGGCCGCCCTCGTCTCCCCGGAGGATCTGGAACTGCTGGAGGCGATCCGCGCGCAGCGCCTCGACCTCCAGGTCGGCGGGACGGTCCCGCCGGGGCAGCCGTCCCAGCCCGCCGAGCGGCCGCAGCCGTCACCGCCGATGCGCATCGCGGCCCGCTACCGCCCGCCCGGCTTCAACCGCTGACCGGTGCGCCTCTCGCGGGCCTCAGGAGGCGGGGGAGGGGCTCGGGGCGCGCCAGAGGCCGCGGGAGGTCATGATCCGGCGCAGGGTCAGCAGCTCGTCGGTCATGATGCCGTCGATGCCTAGGTCGAGCAGGCGCTTCATGGCGGCGGGGTCGTTGACCGTCCAGGCGTGGACCTGCAGGCCGAGCCGGTGGGCGTGGTCGATGAACGCCTCGGTGACGAACGGGACGGGGCCGAGGCCGTAGGGGACCTGGGCGCAGGCGACGCCGGTGGCGGCCAGGCGGACCAGCTTGGCGGCGGGTCCGCCGTAGGAGCGGGCGCGCAGCGCCATCAGGCCGCGGGGGCCGAGGGCCGTGCACACGTCGTGGTCGGTGAACAGCGGGAGGCGGGCGCGCATCTGGGCCAGCCGGCGGGTGGAGAAGGACGTGATGCACACCCGGTTCCAGGCCCTGGTGCGGTGCAGCGTCGCGGCGAGCGGCCCGATGACGTGGGCGTCCTTGAGGTCGATGTTGACGCGGGCGTCCGGGAAGGAGCCGAGGACCTCCTCCAGGCGGGGGATGGGCTCGGTCCCGGCGATGCGGGCCTTGGCGACCTCGGCGTAGGGGAGCCGGGAGATCGCGCCGGTGCGGTCGGTGACCCGGTCGAGCGTGCGGTCGTGGAAGGCGACCACGACGCCGTCGGCGGTGGCGTGGGCGTCGGTCTCCAGGTAGCGGTAGCCGAGGTCGGTGGCGTGCTGGAAGGCGGCCATCGAGTTCTCCGGGCGGCCCGCTCCGCCGCGGTGGGCGAAGGGGATCGGCCCGGGATGGTCGAGGAACTCATGCGAGTGGCGCACCCCTCCGATTATGGCGGACCCCGCGATCAAGCCTGACCTTACTATGTAAAGGAGCGTGGCGGTGCTACCGTCGCCCCTCGATCGATCAACGAGGGAGCACCGATGGCGGACGTGAACGACTACCGGGCGACGTTCGAGCTCGTGGACGTCGACGGCGACGGCTACATCTCGACGGCCGAGCTGAAGAACCTGATGAGCCGGCTCGGCCAGGACATCACCGACATGCGGGCGGTCGAGGTGGTCGTGGCCGCCGACGCCAACCGGGACGGGAAGATCTCGCTGGAGGAGTTCACCTCGCTGATGGAGCGGGCGTCCCGCGGCTGACCGGTCAGGCGGGGCGGCGGATCTTGAGGGCGTTGTCGGTGCGGGTCATCGACCGCCCGTCGGGCGCGGTCTGGACGCGTTCGTGCTCGCCGATGTGCAGGACCTCCCATTCGCCGTCCGCGAGGTCGAGGGACTTCAGGACCTCTTCCGCGGTGGGCAGGTGGACGTGGGGGTGGGCGCCGGGGTCCCAGGGCGGCGGGCCGGCGTGCCCGGCGACGAACAGGACGCCGCCGGGCGCGACCGCCGCGGCGGCCGAGCGGAGGACGGCCTCGCGGGGCATGCCCTCGGCGGGGGTGTGCAGGAACATCGCGGTGACCAGGTCGTAGGCCCCTTCGGGGAAGGACGCGGCGAGGTCGTGCCGCTGCCAGTCGACGCGGTCGGCGACGCCCGCCTCCTCGGCGTGGCGCGCGGCCCGCTGGAGGGCGTTGCGGGAGATGTCGGCGGCGGTGACGCGCCAGCCCCGCTCCGCGAGCCAGATGGCGTCGGCGCCCTCGCCGCAGCCGAGGTCCAGGGCGGTGCCCGGTTCCAGCCCGGCGATCTCCTTGACGAGGATGGCGTTGGGCTTGCCGCTCCAGACGTGGTCGTGCTCGGCGTAGCGGGCTTCCCAGAACTCTTCGTTGCTCATGGTGTCGTCCATGCCCCGATGATGGGCCGCCGGTTTCCGGAACCGCCAATCGCGTTGCCGTCCTGGCAAAACAGGCCCCCCTCGCGCGGCGGCGGGGGGCGCGTCCGGTCAGGCGCTGGTGAGGCGCCAGGCGCCGGGGGACCGGCAGGCGTGCGCGAGGCCGCGGATGGTGGCGCGGGCGGGGTCCGGGGCGATGGTGACGGCGAGGTTCATCTCGGCGGTGAGGCGGCCCGGCAGGGACGGCAGCCGGGCGCCGCCGCCGGTGAGCAGGAGGCCGCCCTCGCGGGCGGTGCGGCGCAGCGGCGCGGGCAGGTCGGCGAGCAGGTGGTGGACGCCGGCGGCGAGCCGCTCCCGGACGTGCTCGGGCAGCCGCGGCGCGTTGTGCCCGACCTGCCGGTCCTGGACGTACCGCACGGACCGCGCGGAGTGCACGCGGCCCCGCATGACGACGGCCGTCTCGGCGATGCCGGCGCCGATGTCGAGGATGAGCCGGGGCCGCGGGTCGTCGATGTCGACGCCGGCGCCGATGGCGGCGGCGAGCGGCGCCTCCATGGTGCGGACCGGGCACCCGGCGGCCGCGCGGACGGCGTTGGCCGCGCGGCCGAGCTGGGCGCCGCTCGCGGCGGCGGGCACGGCGAGCAGGACCTGCCGGAGCCGGAGGCCGGGGTCGGCCTCCAGCAGCGTCAGGCGGGCGAGGCGGGTGCAGGCGCCGGCGTCGGCGACCATGCCGTGCTCGATGGGGCGTGCGGCCCCGCGGGCGCGGCGGCGCCCGGTGGCCGGGGCGGGACCGCCGATCGTGGACGGGCGGTCGATGATCACGTCCAGGGCGGGCACGCTCGCGCGGACGCGGCTGCTGCCGAGGTCGAGCGCGGCGCGCGGGCCGCCGCGGGTGCCGCCGGGCGTGCCGTCCCGTCGCGCCGCGGAGGCGGTCGTCACCGTCGCCGCTGCTGGCATTTCACGCAGCGCCGGGCGTACGGGATGATCTCCAGGCGGCCTTCGGGGACGGGCTTGCGGCAGTCCTCGCACAGGCCGTAGGTGCCCTCGTCGAGGCGGACGAGGGCGGCGTCGATCTCCTCCAGGTTGCTCTCCAGGGTGGCGCGGCGGGCCATGACGGCCTCGTCGGGGGCGCTCTGGCCGGCGAGGAGCTCCAGCTCTGCGATGTGGGTCTGGCGTTCCCGCTGGAGCAGCTCGCGGGCCTGCCGGGCCTTCGCGCCGCCGGGCGGGTCGCCGCCGAGGGCGTCGCCGACCGCGCCGTTGACCGCGCTGTTGACCGTCATCGCAATGGGCTCCCTTCGGTCGCCGGGGAAAATACGTGGCGAACCTCCACCATGCGGCAAGGGGGCGTGTCCTGCTATGGGGGCTGACACCCATTCTGGGAAGTTCGAGGGTGCAGACGGGCGGTGCGCTCGACGGGCGGGCGCTCCGGGAGGTGCGCTCCGGGAG
>NZ_JBIQHY010000007.1:8151-15963 GCF_044508335.1 Actinomadura sp. | reverse complement strand
GCGCTCCGGGAGGTGCGCTCCGGGAGTCAGGCGCTCCATTCGCGGCGGCGGGCCTCGGCGAGGGCGATGGCGGTGGCGACGGCGACGTTGAGGGAGCCGACCCGCCCGATCTGGGGGATGTAGGCGACGGCGTCGGCGGCGGCGAGCAGGGCGGGGGAGCAGCCGTGGTCCTCGCCGCCGACGGCGAGGCAGACGTCGCCGTCCAGGGGCGCCTCGTGCAGGGGGACGGCGTCGGTGGCGAGCTCGACGGCGACGAGCCGCAGGCCCTCCTTGCGGACGGCGGCGGCGGCCTCGGCGGGGGTGCCGGCGTGCTCCCAGGGGACGAGGCGGTCGGTGCCGAGGGCGGTCTTGGCGACGCCGCGGTGGGTGGGGGGCGTGGCGTTGCCGGCGAGCCACAGGTGCTCGACGCCGAACACGGCGGCGCTGCGGATGATCGAGCCCATGTTGTACGGCTGGGTGACGGACTCGACGAGCAGGCCGAGCCGGGCGCCGGTGCGGCGCCGCCAGTCGCGGTTGAGGCGCTTGACGTCGGTGGCGCGCAGCTGGCGGCGGCCCTGCTGCGGCGTGTTCGCGGGACCGGGGGTGCTGCTGCTCATCGGGCGGGGCCTTCCGTGCTGGTGGAGACGCGCAGGACGCGGTAGGCGGACCGGGAGGCGATCCGCTCGGCGGGGAAGCCCTGGCCGGTCAGCCACCGCTGGAGGGAGTCGGAGCCGAGGTGCTTCTGGACGACGAGGTGGGCGAGGCCGCCGGGGGAGAGGCGGGGGAGCCAGGCGAGGAGCAGGCCGTGCAGGGCGGCCTTGCCGATGCGGATCGGCGGGTTCGACCAGATCGCGGCGAACCGCAGCGCGGGGTCGATCTCGTCCGCCAACCTGAACCTTACATTGTCAAGGCCCGCGGTTTTGGCATTGCCCTCAGCAATCTCCAACGCCCGCCGATTGACGTCAACGCCCCAGACCATCGCCGAAGGGGAGCGCTTGGCGAGGGTGAGCGCGATGGGCCCGTACCCGCAGCCCAGGTCGAGGAGGTCGCCGTCCTGCGGGGGCGGGGGGACGGTCTCCAGCAGGACGCGGGTGCCGGGGTCGACGCGGTCGGGGGAGAACATGCCGCTGTCGGTGTCGAGCCGCAGGTGCAGGTCGGGCAGGACGAGGTCGACGGTGCGGCGCCTGCCGGCGGCGCCCGGCCGCTCGGCGAAGTAGTGATCCCCCACGGCCGCCGACGCTATCAGGGCAGGCGGGAGAACCAGACCAGGGAGATGCCGCCGGCGGCGAAGGCGAACAGCAGCGCGATGCCGGTGTAGCGGGCGGCGACGTCGCGGTGCTCGGTCTTGAATCCGAGGGAGCTGCCGATGTTGCGGTAGACGTCGTCGAGCTGCCCGGCGTCGGCGGCCTCGTAGGCCTTGCCCTCGGTGCTGTCGGCGAGGGTCCGCAGCGTCTCCTTGTTGACCGACACGCTGGTGGTCTCGCCCTCTATGTCGACGGTGCCGTAGGGGGTGCCGAACGCGATGGTGGAGACGGGGATGTGGGCGACGCGGCTGGCGTCGATGGCCTCCTGCACGGACCGGCCGGTGGTGTTGTCCCCGTCGGACAGCAGCACGATGTGCGCGGGCGGCGGGTCCTGCCGGGCCTCGGCGTCGAACGACCGGACGGCCTGCAGGGAGGTGAACACGGCCTCGCCGATGGCGGTGCGCTTGGCCAGGACGAGCTGGTCGAGGGAGGCGATGGCGGCCTCCCGGTCGGCGGACGGCGCGGCGACGAGGTTGGCGCTGCCGGCGAACGCGACGACGCCGACGTTGAAGCGGGCGGGCAGGTCGCCGATGAACTTCTTGGCGGCGGCCTTGGCCGCCTCGAACCGGCTGGGCGAGACGTCCCTGGCCATCATGGACAGCGACACGTCCACGGCGACCATGATGGTGGCGCGGTCGCGGGGCACCTTCACCGACGTCGCGGGCCGCGCGAACCCGACCATCATCAGGGTGATCATGGCGAGGAACAGGACGGCGGCGACGTGCCGGCGCCAGCCGGGCCGTTTCGGGGCGACCTGCGACAGCAGGGCGAGGTTGGTGAAGCGCACGGCGTACCGCTGCCGGCGCAGCTGGACGAGCACGTAGGCGGCGGCGAGCAGCGGCAGGAGGCCGAGCAGCCAGAGGCGTTCGGGTGACAGGAAGGTCATGGGCGCACTCCCGCTGTGGTGACTGGCCGGCCGGCGGCGCGGCGCTGGCGGAGGGCGAAGCGTGCGACGTCGGCGATCCAGTCGCGGTCGGTGCGCAGGACCAGGTGGTGGGCGCCGCAGCGGCGCAGGGCGGCGCGGGTGCGCTCGCGCTGGGCGGCGGCCGCGGCGGCGTACCGTTCGCGGACGCGGCGGCTGAGCACGATCTCGTGGACGGTCCCGGTCTCGGGGTCGGCCATCTCGACGAGTCCGACGTCGGGGAGGTCGAGTTCGCGGGGGTCGATGATCTCGACGGCGAGGACCTGGTGGCGGGCGGCGAGGCGGCGCAGCGGGCGTTCCCAGTCGGGGCGGCCGTCCTGTCCCGCGGGGGCGGGGTCGGCGCCGTCGGGGGCGAGGAAGTCGGAGATGATCACGCGGAGGCCGCGGCGGGTCTGGCCGCGGTGCAGGGAGGTGATGGCGGCGGCGAGGTCGCGGGGGGCGGCGGCGGTGCGGGCGGTGTCGGCGCGGTGGGCGCCGTCGTGGACGGACTGGGCGTCCAGGACGGCCTGCAGGAGGGCGTAGAGGGCGGCCTTGCCGGTGCGGGCGGGCCAGCGGCGCATGCCGTCGGCGTGCAGCAGGTAGGCGCCGGCGCGGTCGCCGAGGCGGACGGTGAGGAAGCCGACGGCGGCGAGGGCGGCGACGGCGAGGTCGCGTTTGATCATGGTCCCGGTGCCGAAGTCCATGCTGGGGGTGAGGTCGACCAGGGCCCAGGCCTCGAGTTCGTGGTCGGCGACGAGGTCGCGGACGTGCGGGGTGGTGGTGCGGGCGGTGACGGCCCAGTCCATGTGGCGGACGTCGTCCTCGCCGGGCTGGTAGAGGCGGGCTTCGGCGAGTTCGGTGCCGGGGCCGGGGATGAGGCCGAGGTGCTCGCCGTTGAGCAGGCCGTCGAGGCGGCGGGTGACCTGGAGTTCCAGCCGCCGCAGGGTGCGTTCGGGGGCGAGGTGGGCGAGCTTGCCGCCGCGCCGCCGCCTGCCGGGGGTGGGGCGGGTGGTCATGCGGTCGTCACCGCCGCCGCTCCGTGGTTCCAGACCACGCGGGGCGGGGGGACGGCGGTGAGGATCTGGGCGATGACGTCGCCGGGGTCGATGCCGTCGGCGAGGGAGTCGAAGGTGAGGACGAGGCGGTGGGCCATGACGTCGCGGGCGACGGCGCGGACGTCGTCGGGCAGGACGTAGTCGCGTCCGGACAGCAGGGCGAGGGCGCGGGCGGCGGAGGCCAGGCCGAGGGTGGCGCGGGGGCTGGCGCCGATCTCGATGACGCTGCGCAGGTCGGGCAGGCGGTACTGGTCGGGTTCGCGGGTGGCCATGACGAGCCGGACGATGTAGTCGGCGATGAGTTCGTGGACGGAGACCTCTTCGGCGGCGCGCTGGAGGCCGGCGAGGCGGTCGGTGTCGAGGATCTGGGTGGCTTCGGGCGGGTCGACGCTCATCCGCTGGAGGATCTGGAGTTCCTCGTGGGCGGCGGGGTGGTGGACGTCGATCTTCATGAGGAAGCGGTCGCGCTGGGCTTCGGGGAGGGGGTAGACGCCTTCGGACTCGATGGGGTTCTGGGTGGCGAGGACGATGAAGGGTCTGGGGAGGGGGTAGGTGTTGCCGCCGAGGGAGACCTGGCGTTCGGCCATGACCTCCAGGAGGGCGGACTGGACTTTGGCGGGGGCGCGGTTGATCTCGTCGGCGAGGACGAAGTTGACGAAGACGGGGCCGAGCTCGACGTCGAACTGCTCGGTGGAGGGGTGGTAGATGCGGGTGCCGACGATGTCGGAGGGGACGAGGTCGGGGGTGAACTGGAGGCGGGCGAAGGTGCCGCCGACGACGTCGGCGAGGGTGCCGACGGCGAGGGTCTTGGCGACGCCGGGGACGCCTTCGATGAGGCAGTGGCCGCGGGCGAGGAGCGCGACGATCATGCGTTCGACCATGTGGTCCTGGCCGACGATGACCTTCTTGACCTCCGCGAGGGTGTTCTGCAGGAGTTCCGCGGCCTCGTCCACGTCGGTGGCGGGGATGGTCATGGTGGGAGTCCCCTCGCTGTCCCTGGTGGCCGCTGGCGGGCCTGTCCGTCGTGTGCCGGGTGGGTGTGTTACGACCCTACGCGATCACTTGTACCCGTTCGTTCGGGATACGTGCGCGCGGGCGATGATCGGTTCAGGGGCGTTCCATGGGGGTGCGCTGGGGGCGGCCCGGGCGGCGGGCGTAGTCGGCGGGCGTAGTCGGCGGGCGTAGTCGGCGGGGGTGGTCGCCGGGGCGCGGCCGGGGGGCGCGGTTGTTAGTGTTGCGGCCATGTCGAGGCCGTTGCCGCCGGGTGACCCCGTTCAGCTGGGGCCGTTCCGTCTGTCGGCGCGCCTGTCGGAGACCGCCGCGGGGATCGTGTTCCTCGGGGTGGACGGTGCGGGGCGGCGCGCGAGCGTGGCGGTGCTGAACCGCGGCGCGGCGGGCGACGCGGCGGCGCGGGACCGGTTCCGTGCGGCGATCAACGCGGCGGTTCCGGCGGCGGGCCGGGCGGGGGTCGGCCCGGGCCGTGGACCGGCGGCCGGGCCGGAGGGTGCGGCGCCGGTGGTGGCGGCGCAGCCGGACGGGCCGGCGCCGTGGGTGGCGACGCTGTACGAGGCCGATCGGGCGGGGGCCGAGCGTTTCCTGGAGCCGGTGGTGTTCCAGGGGTCGGGCCGCACGTGGTGGGGCGGGCGGCGGCGGGGGCCGCAGTTCCAGCCGTACTGGCTGGGGTCGGGGGAGCCGGCGCTGGAGGAGCCGCCGCGGCCGGCGCCGGCGGTTCCGGCCCCGGTGGGGGAGCGTGCGCCGGAGCGGAACCTGGTGGCGGGGGTCTTGGGGCTGGCGGCGGGGCTGCTGGTGCTGGTGCTCTTGCTGGCGGTGCTGTTCGCGTGCCAGCCGGAGGTGGAGGAGCCGCCGCCTGCTCCGCCGGAGCCGACGCCGTCGTTCCCGCAGCCTCCGCAGGCTCCGCGGCCGGGGACTCCGTCCCCGTCGCCGTCGCAGGGGCCGTCGACGCCGGCGCCGAGCCCGTCGCCGTCGGGTTCGCCGTCGGGCAGCGGCGGCGGTGACGACGGCCCGCCGCTGTGACGGGCGCGCGGGTGGCCGTGCGCTGATTGCGGGCCCCGGGGGCCGCCGGCGGGTGAATTCCCGTTGCGCGGGTGGGGTGCGGGCGGTGAGGATGGGCGGATGGTGGAGAGTCTGCTGGCGTTCGTGGGTGCTGCGGTGCTGGTCGCGATGGTGCCGGGTCCGAGCACGGTCGTGATCATGCGGGAGTCGATGCGGTCGGGGCGGCGCTGCGGCCTGGCGACGGTGCTGGGCAACGAGACGGGCGTGCTGCTGTGGGGGTTGGCGGCGGCGGTGGGCCTGTCGGCGCTGCTGGCGGCGTCGCGGCTGGCGTACGACGGGCTGCGCATCGCGGGCGCGGCGGTGCTGGTGTGGTTCGGGGTGCGGGCGCTGCTGCAGGCGCGGCGCGGCGGTCGGCGCGGCGAGGCGTCGGGTGGGGTGTCCGGTGAGGCGTCCGGTGAGGTGTCGGGCGGCCCGTCCGGCGGGGCGGGGGCGGAGCCGGAGGGCGGCGCGGGGCTGCCGGGGTGGCGGTGCTACCGGCTGGGGCTGGTGACGAATTTCGCCAACCCGAAGGCGGGGGTGTTCGCGGTGTCGTTCCTGCCGCAGTTCGTGCCGGCCGGGTGGCCGGTGGTGTGGGTTCTGGTGGGGTTCTCGGTGCTGTGGGCGTTCATCGACCTGGCGTGGTACACGGTGGTGGTGTGGCTGGTGGGGGCGGCGCGGCGGGTGCTGGGCCGGCCGGCGGTGCGGCGGCGGCTGGAGCAGGTGTCGGGCGTGGTGCTGGTGGGCCTGGGGGTGCGGCTGGCGGTGGAGGCGCGTTGAGTCCCGTCGGGCGTTTTGGCACATTTCCATGATCACTTTTGTGGGGGCGGGTCGTAGCCTGGGGCGATGACCGCACTGGATGACCTGGCCGGCCGGTACGCCGACGAGTTCGCGGCGCTGGATCCGTGCCTGGCGGCGCTGATGGGGATCGCGGGGCAGGACGCTGGGCTGACCGACTACGGCCCGGACGGGGTGGCGGCGCGGGCGGAGCTGGTGCGGCGGACGCTGGCCGAGCTGGGGCGGGTGCCGGTGGAGGGCGAGGCGGGGCGGGTCGCGGCGGCGGTGATGCGCGAGCGGCTCGAGGTCGAGGTTGCGTTGGACGAGGCGGGGGTGCGCGACGGTTTCCTGGACACCACCGACGGGCCGGTGCAGCGGCTGCGGATGGCGGTGGAGCTGCTGGACCGGGGGCCGCAGACCGACTGGGCGGCGCTGTGCGCGCGGCTGCGGGCGCTTCCGGGGGCGCTGGCGGGGCTGCGGGTGTCGCTGGAGCGGGCGTGCGCGAAGGGGCGGGTCGCGGCGCGGCGGCAGGTCGTCCGCAACGCGCGCGAGTGCGCGGAGTTCCCGGCGTATCTGGCGGGCCTGGCCTCGCGGCGGGGCGCCGGTGCGCCCGCGGGCGCGGCGGCGGAGGAGCTGGCGGCGGCGGTTCGGGGCGCGTCGGCGGCGCTGGCGGAGTTCGGGTCGTTCCTGACCGGGACGCTGGCGCCGCGGGCGCCGGAGCGGGACGCGCTGGGCGGCGACCGGTACCGGCTGGGGGTGCGGGACTTCCTGGGGACGGAGCTGGATCTGGCGGAGACGTACGCGTGGGGCTGGGAGGAGCTGGCGCGGATCGAGGCGGAGATGGCGGACGCGGCGGCGGAGATCCTGCCGGGGGAGCCGCTGCCGGCGGTGATGGCGGCGCTGGACGCCGATCCGGCGTACCGGGTGGCGGGTGCGGAGGCGTTCCGGGGGTGGATCCAGGAGCTGGCGGACCGGGCGATCGCTGATCTGGACGGGGCGCATTTCGACATCCCCGAGCCGCTGCGGCGGATCGAGTGCCGGATTCCGCCGGTGGAATCGGGGATCTACTATCTGGCGCCGGCGGAGGACCTGTCGCGTCCGGGGACGGTGTGGTGGACGGTGCAGGACCCGGCGGCGGAGATCGTGACGTGGACGGTGCCGACGACGATGTTCCACGAGGGGGTGCCGGGCCATCACCTGCAGCTGGGGGTGACGACGCTGAACCCGCGGCTGAACCGGTTCCAGCGGCTGTCGAGCGAGCTGCATCCGGGGCATTCGGAGGGGTGGGGCCTGTACGCGGAGCGGCTGATGGACGAGCTGGGGTACTACGCCGATCCGGCGCACCGGCTGGGGATGCTGGCGGGCGGGCAGCGGTTCCGGGCGGCGCGGGTGATCTTGGACATCGGGCTGCATCTGGAGCTGCCGATCCCGGCGGGGGCGGGGTTCCACGAGGGGGAGCGGTGGACGCCGGAGCTGGGGTTCGCGTTCCTGCGGTCCCGCAAGGGGCCCGATTCCGATTCGGCGGTGGCGTTCGAGATCGACCGGTACCTGGGGCGTCCGGGGCAGGCGATCGCCTACAAGCTGGGGGAGAGGGTGTGGCTGGAGGCGCGTGAGGCGGCGCGGCGGCGGGCGGGCGCGGCGTTCGATCTGAAGGAGTTCCACCGCAGGGCGCTGGATCTGGGGCCGATGGGCCTGGACCTGCTGCGCGCCGAGCTGGAGCGCGTCTGAGCCCGGCGGACCGGACACG
>NZ_JBIQHY010000007.1:3653-8051 GCF_044508335.1 Actinomadura sp. | reverse complement strand
CGGCGGACCGGACACGACGGACCGGAGGACGGACCCGGGGGGCGGGAGGTCAGACGGGTTCGGAGGGGCGGGCGAGGGCGGCGGCGCCGGTCTCGCGGAGCCACCGGCGGGCGCCCAGGTGCGCTTCGCCGCCGCCGGTCCGGTGGGTCGCCGCGGCGGAGTCGCTGCCGGTGCCGGAGTCGGTGTCGGTGTCGGTGGTGCCGGCCGGAGGGTCGTCGGGGGTGCGGGCGATGTGGCAGGCCTGCTCGTCGCCGTCGTCGAGGACGTGCTTGACGTAGTGGGGAGGCCACCGCAGCAGCATGCGGCGGCCGCAGGTGGGGCAGGCCCATTCCTCCAGTCCGGACCCCGCGGTCCGTACCATCCGCATCTCATGCGTCTTCTGCACGGTCCTGACCCCCTCGGCCTCCGGCGCTTCGCCGGCCCGCCGTCCGTGCGTTCCGGAAAACGCTTGTGAGTCTGTGATTTCCCACGTCAAGCCGGTTAAACGGCTGAGGCAAGCGGCTTTAAGGTCGATGTCACCGGTGTTGCGGGCGGTCCGGAACGCCGGTGAGGGCGTCGTGGACGGCCGCGCCGATCGCGGCGATGCCCTCGGCGGGGCGGCGCGCGAACGCGCCCCAGCCGAGGAAGCCGTGGTCCAGCCCGGTGCCGGGGACGAGGGTGACGGGGACGCCGGCGGCGCGGAGCCGGGCGGCGTGCCGCTCGGCCTGGGGGCGCAGCCGGTCGTGCTCGGCGGTGGCGATGACCGCGGGCGGCAGGCCGGCCGGGTCGGGGTCCAGCAGCGGGGAGACGTCGGGGCGGGTGCGGTCGGTGCCGCGCAGGTAGGCGCGCAGGGCGCGGTCGACGCCGGAGCGGGGCAGTTCCAGCCCGTCGGGGTCGGGCAGCGGCGGGGGGACGGCCCGCAGGTCGAGCGCCGGGTACAGCAGCACCTGCAGGGCGGGCCGGCAGGGGCCGGGGGCGCGCAGGATCCCGGCGGCCGCGGCGGCGATCTGCCCTCCGGCGCTGTCGCCGGCCACCCCGATCCGCGCGGGGTCGGCGCCGAGGAGGTCGGCGTTGCGGACGGCCCAGCGGACGGCGGCGACGGCGTCGTCCACGGCGGCGGGGAAGGGGTCCTCGGGCGGGCGCCGGTAGCCGACCGACAGCCACGCGACGCCGCTGGCGACGGCGAGGGCCCGCACGACCGGGTCGTAGGAGTCGACGTCGCCGAGCACCCATCCGCCGCCGTGGAAGTACACCAGCAGCGGCGCGGGGGTGCGGGGGGCGTGCAGGTAGAGCCGTGCGGGCAGCGGCCCGGCGGGGCCGTCGACGGTCAGGTCCCGGACGGTGCGCACGGGCGGGCGGGGTGAGCGGGCGAGGTCGGCGGCGTGCTCGCGCCGCGCGTCCTGAACCGTCCCGCCGGACTCGCCGGACTCGCCGGACTCGGCGGGGTCGGCGAGGCGGCGGCGCAGGAACGCCAGGTACTCCGGATCGCGTCCCGTCACACCCGGGAGCCTACGACCTGAGCGGGGCGTCCCGGGCGGGCGGTGCGGCGGGAAAAGCCGTTGCGGCGCGCGGCGCGGCGGAGGCACTCTGATCATGCGGCCGCCGCGGATCCCGTCCCCGCGTCACCCTGGGGGCGGGGTCCCGCGCAGCGGCCCGGAACCGGGCGCCGCTTCCTCGCTCAGCGGCCCCCGCTCAGCGGCCCCCGCTCAGCGGCCCCCGCTCAGCGGCCCCCGCTCAGCCGCCCCCCGCTCAGCCGCCCCCCGCTCGGCGGGCCGCGCGGTCAGCCGGCGGCGCGCAGGCGGGACTCCAGGGCGTCCAGGTCGGGGACGAACCACACGTGGCCGGCCGCGTTCGACTCGCGCACCAGCGCCGCCAGCGCCGGGCTGGCGGCGGCATGGGCGGACACGTCCCCGACGACGGCCAGCCGCACCCGGTAGTTGACGAACTTCTGCATGACCTCCCCGGCGAACCGGGTGCCGAGGGCGAAGAACCGCTCGTCCAGCCGGGACGCCGGAACCGCCACCGCCTCGGCGCCCAGGTAGGTCGCGCCGATCAGGTCGAGGGCGTCGCGCTCGGTGGCGATCGGCGGCCCGTCCGGGTCGCACACCAGCACCCTGGTGCCGCCCAGCTCCTGGATCTGGTCAGCCATCGGCCCGCTCCCCCTCCAGCAGCGCGTTCCCGCCGCCGATCACCTCGTCCAGCAGGCGGAGCAGGTCCGCGGTCGCGGCGGCCCCGCCCAGGACCACGATCTTCATCCGGCGCCGCTCGGCGTCGTGGACGACCTGCAGCCGCAGCGCCCGCGCGGGGCCGCCGGTGTTCGCGGCCGCCTGCACGAGGGTGGCCAGCCGGGCGGCCGCGTCCGGCCCGACCCCGTCGACCTGCACGATGCTGGACACCTCCACCGCCGGCGCGGCGGGCGGCGCCGGGCGCCCGGTCAGCGCCTCCACGTCGGCGGGCGCGATCCGGTACTGCCTGCCGATCCGCACGGCGTTCAGCCGGCCGTCCCGGATGTAGCCGCGCACCGTCCGCACGTGCAGCCCGAGAAGGTCCGCGACCTCCTCCACCGAGTACATTCTCTCCGCCATCACTCCCCAAACTACCCTACGAACGGGACCGATAGGGAAGTTAAGGGAGTCGGGCGGGGCCGGCGGGCCGGGTCAGGCGCGGGGCCGCGGGGCGTCGGGGAGAGCGCCGGCGATGCAGTCCAGGACGCGCTCCAGGCCGTAGCGGAACTGCTCCTCGCTGGTCATGTGGGGTATGCGCGCGTCCTTGACGATGCGCTCGAACATCGGGTACCGGCCGGTCTCCATGAGCGTGCGGACGTAGGGGGCGCTCTGCATCATCCAGCGCTCGGGGGTCATCCCGTGCTCGCGCATCTCGCGCCGCCACTCGATCTCGCCGCGCACGACGCGCTCGACGTAGCCGGTGAGCATGTCCAGCAGGGTGACCATCTCGTCGATCGGGATGCCGACGTCCAGGGCGCCGAACGCGAACTCCAGCAGCCGCAGCCGGTTGGGGCCGAGCGTGGCGGTGGGGCGGTGCAGGTCCGCCAGCCAGGGGTGGCGCAGCCACATCTCGCGGGTGCTCTCCGCGATCAGCCTCAGGTCGGCCCGCCAGTCGCCCGAGGGCCGCTCGGGCAGGCCGGCCTCCAGCAGCACGTGGTCGGCCATCAGGTCCAGCAGGTCGTCGCGGGAGGGCACGTAGCGGTACAGCGACATCGCGCCGGTGCCGAGCTCGGCGGCGATGCGGCGCATCGAGGCGGCCTCCAGGCCGTCGGCGTCGGCGATGCGGACCGCGGCCTCGGTGATCTGGGCGCGGCTGTAGGCGGGGCTCGGCCCCCGGCCCTGCCGCTCGGGGATCGACCAGATGCTCACCTGCCGCTCGGCGCGTGCCACCGGACCTCCTCGTCGTCTCCCTGAGCATCCTAGTTGCGTACACCGTACCCGGTTGTCTACCGTGGTCTGCGTACACCGTACCCAGAGGAGGGTGTCGTGACCGACGAACCGATCGTGGCCGCCGAGGCGCTGCGCAAGCGCTACGGCGCCACCCAGGCCCTGGACGGCCTCGACCTCGCCGTCCCCGCCGGGACCGTCTGCGGGCTCCTCGGCCCCAACGGCGCCGGCAAGACCACCGCCGTGCGGATCCTGGCGACCCTCGCCGACGCCGACTCCGGCCGCGCCCGCGTCGCCGGGTACGACGTCGCCCGCCGGCCCGACGAGGTCCGCGCCCGCATCGGGCTGGCCGGGCAGCACGCCGCCGTCGACGAGAAGCTCACCGGCCGCGGCAACCTGCGCATGTTCGGCCGCCTCTACCACCTGCCGCGGCGCGAGGCCCGCCGCCGCGCCGACGAGCTGCTGGAGCGGTTCGGGCTGGCCGAGGCCGCCGACCGGCAGGTCGCCGGCTACTCCGGCGGCATGCGCCGCCGCCTCGACCTGATCACCAGCCTGATCCTGCGGCCCCAGGTGCTGTTCCTGGACGAGCCCACCACCGGCCTGGACCCCCGCAGCCGCGGCGAGATCTGGGACGCCGTCCGCGGCCTGGTCGCCGACGGCACCACCGTCCTGCTCACCACCCAGTACCTGGACGAGGCCGACCGGCTCGCCGACGACATCGCCGTCGTCGACCACGGCCGCGTCATCGCCACCGGCACCCCCGACGAGCTGAAGTCCTCCATCGGCGACCGCCTTGACGTCGTCCTGGACGACCCCGCCGACGCCGGCGCCGCCGCCGCCGTCCTGCGCTCCCTCGCAGGCGCCCACCCAGTCCTGGACGGCGACCGCCTCTCGGTCGCGCTGCCCGCCGGGGCCGTCCGGCTCGCCGACGTCGTCCGCGAACTCGACCGCGCCGGCGTCGCCGCCGCCGACGCCGGGCTGCGCCGCCCCACCCTCGACGAGGTGTTCCTGCGCCTCACCGCCTCCG
>NZ_JBIQHY010000007.1:1728-3553 GCF_044508335.1 Actinomadura sp. | reverse complement strand
CACCCGCGCCGGGCGGCTGCGCTGGACCCTCGCCGACGGCCTCACCCTCATCGGGCGCGAGCTGTCGCGCATCCGCCAGGAACCCGGCGAGCTCATCGCCGCGCTGATCTTCCCCGCCGTCATGGTCGTGCTGTTCGGGTACGTGTTCGGCAGCGCCATCGCCGTCCCCGGCGGCGGCGACTACCGCGAGTACCTCATGCCCGGCCTGTTCGCCATGGTCACCTTCACCGCCACCATGGCGGTCGCCATGCGGGTCGCCACCGACGCCTCCCGCGGCGTCATGGACCGGTTCCGCTCCATGCCGATGGCCCGCTCGGCCGTCCCGTTCGGGCACACCGGCGCCGAGATCCTCAACGGGGTCCTCGGCATGGTCATCATGGCCACCGCCGGGCTCATCGTCGGCTGGCGCGCCCACAACGGGATCTGGCCCACCGTCGAGGCGTTCGCGCTGCTGGGCCTCATGCGGTACGCGCTGAGCTGGGCCGGCTGCTACCTCGGCCTGGTGGTCAAGAACGAGCAGACCGCCGACCAGCTCCTCCCGCTGGTGTTCCCCGTCACCATGCTGTCCAACTCCTTCGTCCCCACCGGCGGCATGCCCACGGCCCTGCAGGTCGTCGCCGACTGGAACCCCGTCAGCGCCCTCACCGCCGCCCTGCGCGACCTGTTCGGCAACCCCGGCGCGGCCGCCGCCGGCCAGGCATGGCCGATCGCCCACCCCGTCGCCGCCACCGCCGGGTGGGCGCTGCTGCTGCTCGCGGTGTTCGTGCCGCTGTCGGTGCGCACCTACCGGCACCGCGGCCGGTGACACCCCGCGGCCCGCGGAGGCCCAGACCGCGGGCCGCGGGGGTGCCCTCACACCCGCGCGGCCGGCCGCCTCACCGGTCCCGCCCCCGGTCCCGGTCGCGGTCCCGGTCGCGGTCCCGGTCGCGGTCCCGGTCGCGGTCCCGGTACATGCGGCGCTGCGCCCTGCTGACCGACTTCCACCGGTTCTCCCGCTCGGCGCGCAGCCGCGCGTCGGTGCGCGACGCCGCCCACGCGTTCTCGCGCAGCAGCCGGCGGTAGCTGTCGAGGCGGCGGCGCGGCAGCGTCCCGTCCTCGACCGCGGCCAGCACCGCGCAGCCCGGCTCCGACAGGTGCGCGCAGTCGCCGAACCGGCACCCCGCGGCCAGCTCCTCCACGTCGGCGAACGTCCGCTCCAGGCCCTCCGACGCACCGAACAGGCCGACACCGCGCAGCCCCGGCGTGTCGATCAGCACACCGCCGCCCGGCAGCGGCAGCAGCTCCCGCCGCACCGTGGTGTGCCGGCCCCTGCCGTCGCTCTCGCGCACCGCGCCGGTCGCCAGGACCTCGGCGCCCAGCAGCGCGTTGCCCAGCGTGGACTTGCCCGCGCCCGACGGCCCGACCAGCGCCACCGTCCCGGTCAGCGCCGCGCGGACCGCGTCGACGCCGGCGCCGGTCGCGGCGCTGCACGCCACCACCTGAACGCCCGGCGCCGCGGCGGCGGCCTCGGCCGCCGCGCCGGCCGCGCCGGGCGCACGGTCGGCCTTGGTCAGCACGACCACCGGCCGCGCCCCGCTCTCCCAGGCCAGCGCCACCAGCCGCTCGATCCGCCCCGGAGCCGGGCGGGCGTCCAGCGGCACCGTCACCGCGACGGTGTCGACGTTGGCGGCCAGCACCTGGCCCCGCGAATCGCGCGCCGCCGACGCCCGCACGATCGCGGTCCGGCGCGGCAGCAGCGCCGCCACCGCCGGGCGCCCGCCCGGCCCGTCCGGGCGCAGCGCCGCCCAGTCGCCCGTGCACGGCGCCGCCGGCGGATCACCCGGCA
>NZ_JBIQHY010000007.1:0-1628 GCF_044508335.1 Actinomadura sp. | reverse complement strand
CGTGGACAGCGCGGCCGTGGACGCCCGGGCCGGGCCGTCCTCGGCGACCACGTCGCACAGGCCGCGGTCCACCGCGGCCACGCGCGCGGGCACCAGACCCGCCGCGCGATAAGAGGAGAACACCTCGTCCAGGGCCTCGTCCCAGCCGTAGGCGGCCAGAAGGGACGGACCCGAGAAAGAAGAAGACACTGGTTTGGAACCCTTTGCGTGAAAAAGGGGACCCCGGCGTGAGGACGCCGCACCGTACGTGCGGGATCAGGTCAGCCGGCGGCCCCGGGGATGGGGACTGGCTGAGCGCTGCGCGCAGCAGCGACCGAGGCGACGGCCATGCGTCCCCACCTCCTTCACGCTCGCGCGCGACACTACCCGCCCGCCCCGCCGCCGCGCCAACCATTAACCCGCGCACGTGCGCACCGCGGCCCGGCCGGGCGGCATCACCCGCGCGGGGGAGGGGGATCGGCCGCGGCGGGGAGGCGCCGCCCGCCGAGACGGCGCAGCATCGTCGCCATGGCCGCCGCACCGCCCGCGCAGACCCGCGCCCCCGCGGCGCCGCCCCCAGGGCGGCGCCTGACCGCCGCCGCGCTCGCCTGGGTCCTGGCCTACGGCGCGCTGCGCGTCCACTGGGCGGCCGGGCACCGCCCCGGCGGGCTGTCGCCCGTCGGGACCGACCTGCTGATCTTCACCGGCTGGCGCGGCGCGGCGCTGTGCGGGGCCGCCGCGGCCGTGCTGGCCGCGCTGCTCGCGCCGCGCGCACCCGGCCGCGCCCGTGCGCCGCTGCTCGCCGCGGCCTGGACGGCCGCCGGATGCCTGGCCGCCGCGGCGGCGCTGCTGCCCCTGGACCTCGTCGGCGCGGTCCTGCCCGGCCTCGGCATCGGCTTCCATCCGCTGGGCGCGCTGTCGCAGGCCGCGTGCGCCGGCGCCGGGATCATGACCGCCCTGGCCGCCCGCGCCCGCGCCCGCCGCGGCCGCGCCGCATGCCCGGCCTGCGCGCGGCCCGCGGCCGCGCCCGGCCCGGCGGCCCGCACCCCCGCGTGGGCGTACGGGGCCGCCTACCTCGCCGTCACCGGGTGCCTCACCCGGATCGCCGCCCAGGCCGCCGTCGGGTCCCCGGCGGCCGCCGGGCCGTCGGCGGTGCTGTTCGACGCCGGGGTCGTGCTCGCCGGGACCCTGCTGCCGCTCGCGCTCGTCCACCCCTTCGGGCGGACGTGGCCGCAGTGGGTGCCCGGCCCCGGCGGGCGGCCCGTGCCGCGGCGGCTGGTGCTGTGGCCCGCCGCCGCGATCTCCGGCGGCCTCACCGTCTACTTCGGGGTCGGGCTGCTGCAGATGATCTGGGAGCGGCTGCACGGCCGCGACCCGTTCCCGCCCGGCGGCGGCCTGGACCTTCCCGAGGCGTTCTTCTGGGTCGCCGTCCCCGCCTACCTGGCCTGGGGCGCCGGGATGGCCGCCGCCGCCCGCGGCTACGCCCGCCGCACCCGCCGCCCGTGCCGCGCCTGCGGGCGGTGACCGCCGACACCGCCGGCCGCGCGGCCGGGGGAGTGACGGCGCCGGACGGAAGTTATGGTGATTTGGGGGGCGCATCGCGATGAGGGGCATGGCCGTGGACGACAACGACCGGCACGACGACGACC
>NZ_JBIQHY010000193.1:1301-7433 GCF_044508335.1 Actinomadura sp. | reverse complement strand
CCGTAGAGGCGGGCGACCGAGGCGTCGCGCACGGCCCAGGTGATGCGGGTGCCGGGCTCTTCGGCCGCGAGTTCGGCCAGGGCGAGCAGGGTGTTGGCGGCGGAGTGGCCCATGCCGACGACGAGCGCGTGCCGGCCGGCGAAGCGGTCGCGGTCGCGGCCGAGGACGTCCGGCAGCGGCCCGGTCAGGTGGGCGGCGGCCTCGTCCTCGCCCGGGGCGGGCAGCCCGGAGTGGCCGAGCGGGTTGGTGCTGCCCCACGTCCCGGAGGCGTCGATGACGGCGCGGGCCCGCAGGTCGGCGACCGTCCCGTCCGGCTCGCGGACGCGGACGAGCAGCGGGTGCTCGTCGCGTCCGATGGTGCGGGTCGTGTCCACGCCGTCGCGGGTCACGGCGAGCACGCGGGTGGACGTGCGGACGCGCCCGTTCAGCTGGGGCGTCTCGGCGAGCGGGACCAGGTAGTCGCGGACGAGTTCGGCTCCCGTGGGCAGGACGTCGGCGGGCGGCGCCGTCCACCCGGCCGGTTCGAGCAGCCGGCGGGCGGCGGCGTCGGTGTCGTACCGCCAGGGCGAGAACAGCCGGACATGTCCCCATTCGGAGATCGCGGCGCCGACCGTGGCGCCGGCCTCCAGGACGAGGAACTCCAGCCCGCGCTCGGCGAGGTGCGCGGCGGCCGCGAGCCCGACCGGCCCGGCCCCGATGACCACGACGGGATGCCGCGCGCCGGGCCGCTGGGCGGCCTCGTCGGTGAGGCACCCGCAGCCGGCATCGGTCTTGGCCTGCTCGACGGTCTTGTCCGGGTCCGCGGCCTGCTCGGCGTCCGTGCAGCACGCGCTGACGCCGCAGCAGCTCCCCTCGGCGGCCGGTGGGGCGGGCTCCTGCGGCTCTCTGCTCTCGGTCACGGCGTTCCTCCCTGAACCAGTCTGCTGCTTTGACGAGCATCAAAACAAGGGCCAGGTTGCCTCATCGCTTCGATAGATGTCAAATTAGATGTATGTCTAAGTTCCTGCGGTTGGACGACGTCGTGATGGAGGCGTGCTGCGCGCCGCTGAGCGGCCCGCTGCTCGGCGAGGCGGAGGCGGCCGAGCTGGCGAAGGTGTTCAAGGCGCTGGCCGATCCGGTGCGGCTGCGCCTGCTGAACATGATCGCTTCGGTGGAGGGCGGCGAGGCGTGCGTGTGCGACCTGACCGAGTCGTTCGAGCTGAGCGCGCCGACCATCTCGCACCATCTGAAGGTGCTGCGCCAGGCGGGTTTGATCGAGGGCGAGCGCCGGGGGACGTGGGTCTACTACAGGGTGATCCCGGAGGCGGTGGCCCGCCTCTCAGGTTTGTTCGCCATCCCCGCCTTCACCCCGGCGTGACGACCCCGCGCGCCGCCCGCCGGAGCGCGGTCGTGAGGCCCGCCGGCGGTCAGGATTCGGCGTGGGTGACGCGGATCTTGGATTGGCCGTGCGGGAGTTCCTCCCAGTCCTCCATGAACCGGGCGGCGAAACCGTGGCGTTCGGCGAGCCCGATCAGCGTTTCCGTCCGGTAGTAGAAGTCCTCGCGGAGGACGTGGTGCTCGGCTCCCTCCGTCCGGTCGAAGGTGAAGTCGAAGAAGCCGTCCGGTGCGAGCACTCGTCCGACGTTGGCGAGGCACTCGTCGATGACGTCGATGGGCGAATGGCTGAACACGCTGTGCGCGTGCACGACGGTGAAGTGCCGGGAAGGCAGGAACCGCAGCTTCAGGTCGTTGACGAGCGTCAGGTGCGGCACCTTGTTCTGCAGGTCCTGCTGGACGAGGGTGTTCTGCGCGGCGAGCAGGATGTCGGGCGAGATGTCGATGCCGTAGTAGTTGCCGGCGTCCAGGTAGTCGATGAACCGCCACCCGGCGCGCAGGTTGCCGCAGCCGATCTCCAGGATCCGGTCGTCGGGCTTGAGGCCGTGCTGGAGCAGGTAGTCGAACTGCATCCGGCCGAGTTTCAGCCAGCGGTCGCGGGTGGGGCTGCCGACGGCGGCCTCGGGGCTCTTGGCCGCGTCCGCCTTCATCACCGCTCGGTAGTACGCCACATGGCTCCGGTGGGCGACGCGGAGTTTCAAGTCGCGGGTGACCCTGGACAGGTAGCCCTTGATCTTGTCCGGGTTCTGGGTCGCATAGCGCAGTTTGTACGTCAGGCTCGCGCGGTTCCTCTGCACGCGCGGCGGCGGTTTCGTCATACGGCTCATCCCCGTGGGCGGTTCTGCGGTGTGGTGGGTGGTGCTCTACCCCGGCCGCCCGGCGCCCTACCTCGGGTTTGGCGGGTCTTGCCCCTGCCTATCGTCCGCGCTGACCAGCGGTAGGGCTGGACGGACGGCCGGCAGGGTTGCGGTGTAGTCGGAGAAGCGCTCGTCCACCTCTTGCGGGGTGAGGCCGAAGTCTTCGAGCGAGTAGCGGTGGGCCGGTTTCGCCGCGCCGGTGGTGCTCTCGTTGTGGAGCTGCGTCATCGCCGTTCTGGCCTCGTCGGTGAACGGAAGACCGAAACGGGTGTAGACGGCCTCGACGGTGCCGATCGGGTCGCGGACGAAGTCGTCGTAGTGGACGTCCGCGAACTGGTCGGGATCGTGGCGCGCCCGCACTTCGCGGAATCGGTCGAGGCCCCTGCTCCACAGGTCCAGCTGGTCGCGGCCGATGGTGGCGCCGGTGAACACGTCCGACCATCCGTCGGTGGCGTGCGCGGCGAGGCTGCACATGGACGCCATCGCGGTACGCGGCGTCCGGTGCGTCTGGACGATGAGCGCGTCGGGATAGACGTCGAGAAGCGCGTCCAAGGCGAAAAGGTGGCTGGGGTTCTTCAACACCCAGCGCCGGCCGGCGTCGTTGAGGCCGATGAGCTGCAGGTTGCGCCGGTGCCGTCGGTAGGCGGGCGTCCAGTCCTGTTCGGCGAGCCAGGACGAGTAGGTCGGCAGGTGCGCCAGGCATTCGAAGGAAATCGAGAGCATGCTCTGGCGGAGGAGCTGCCAGCACTCTTCGACGGAGTCCGCCGAAATGTAGTGGACGCCCATGAACTCGGGGTTCTCGACATGGTGGCGGCGGTATCCGGCGTCGATCGCCTGGAAGACCGGGTTGTCGGCCCAGGTCTCGCGGGGAGGACGCGGCTGCGGCACTTCGGCGAGCCACAGGTCGAGGCCCTGGTGGGCGGGGTCGGCGGTGAGGAGCCTGTGCAGCGCGGTCGTTCCGGTGCGCGGCAGGCCGGTGACGAAAATGGGCCGCTCGATGGGGACGTTCACATGTTCGGGGTGGCGTTTCCACGCGGCCTCGGAGAACTGCCGGGCGGCGAGCGCGCCGCGCAGCATCGCCCGCTGGGCCTTGTTCCCGAGCGGGGTGAGGCCGGCGTCCTTCGAAAGGGACTCCAGCAGCACCTTGAGCCCTTCGAGGTACTCGTCGCCGCCGAAGTCGTCCATCCCGGTGACCTTGCCGGCGGACGCGTGGAGGTCGTCGACCGTCCCGACGCTGTCGCGGCCTGCGCTCATCGGTACGCCCTTTCCTCGGGTGCCTAGTGGTGCCATTCGCCGGCGTTGACGTCCAGGCATTGCCCGGTGACCGCTCGGGCCAGCGGCGACAGCATGAACACCACGGCGTCGGCTACCTCGTCCGGCTCGGGCAGTTTCCGCAGGTCGGTCGTCGCGGCGTTCTCGTCGTAGATGTCCTGCGCGGTGACACCGCGCTTCTCGGCGAGGTAGTTGAAGTACCACTGGAGGTTGTCGGCCCAGATGTATCCGGGGGCGATGGTGTTGACCCGGATACCGCGCGGCCCCAGCTCGGTGGCCAGGTTCTGCGCCATCGCCAGGAGCGCGGCCTTGGCCATCTTGTAGGCGCCGAACGTCCGGCGGGAATGCCGGAGGACGGCCGAGTTGACCATCACGACCGACCCGCCGTGCTCTTCGAGGGCGGGGACGAAAAGCCTGGTGAGGTGCAGCGCGGCGAGCACGTTGGTTTCGAAGCCCGCCCGTACCGCGTCGAGATCGACCTTTGTGAGGTCCTTCAAGGGCGGTGTCGCGAAGGCGTTGTTGATCAGGCCGTCCACGCGCCCGAAAGCCTCTTGGGCCGTCTCCACCAGCCGCTCGCATGCGGCCGCGTCGTTGATGTCGGTCGGGACGGCGACGGCGCGCCGGCCGATGTCCTCGACTTCCTTGGCGACCTCGGCGAGCCGTTCCTCGCTGCGCGCCGCGAGCACCACGTCGGCGCCGGCCTTGGCGCACTGGACGGCGAGCCCGCGGCCCAGCCCCGGGCCGACTCCGGAAACGACGACGACCTTGTCTTCGAGTAGACCCGCCATCAGCCGAGCATCCTCTTCGCGACGGCGACCTGACGGGTCGCGATCTTGTCGGCCCATTCCTGCGGTGTGATCCGCTGCTCCTCATAGAACGGCAGGACTCGGGGCAGGTCGTCGAACTTCACGACCTCGGCCTTCGGGCCGTCCTCGGGTGTGAGGTCACGGCTGAGCCGCTGCCACCGGAACTGCAGGTAGCCGCGTCGGTGGCCCGTCCGCTCGATCCAGTTGGCGAGCCCGGGATCGCGCTCGCTGACGATGTAGCGGATCATCCCGTCCTCGTCCACGCGGGCCTGGTCGGCGGTGAGGCTCGTCTGGTGGTTGATGTAGTCGAGCGAGATGTACCACATGCTGCCGAGCTGAAAGCCCTGGTAGGGCGCCACTTCCCGGTCGGCGGCCGGCACGGTGATGACCATGACCTCGTCGTCGTCCAGGTCGTAGTGCCCGACGGACGAGAACTGCGTGGCCAGGCCGCCGGGCGTTGGGCGCGGCTCGGTCAGCGTGTTGACGGGCAGCCGCAGGTAGTGCCATTCGGGGAACGCCAGGAAGGTGCGGATCCTGGAGACCAGCATCTTCCCGGCGATCTGGTAGCGGCGGGCCATCCGTTCGGAGGGGACGGCCGGCGGTGACGTGCCGAGCGTGTCGGCCCGGTGGATGCGGATCTCGCCTGGCCGCTCGTTCTCCCAGTCGCTGAACACCTCCCGGACGATGAGCATCGCCGCACCTTTGGGAAGGGTGACGTAGCCGGGGCCGGGGTCATGCTTGGGCGGGCCGAACCGAAGTTGGAACGACCCGTCGTCGGCGATGTCGAGTTCGCGGTCGTCGAAGGCAGTGAGGCTGTCGGGCGACTGCGTGGGCGAATAGTCGCCGTTCATGACCTGGAAGCTGAGGTCGGCCGTTGTTCCCCGGCGTCCGGTCACGACGTATTCGGCGTCGTCCCGGATGTAGGCGTGGAAGTAGAGCGTGTCGGGATTGTCGAGCCCCAGCTTGGTGTACGGGCCGGTCGAGGACGCGAAGAACGGATAGTCCTGCTGGTAGGCGCCGACCATGTGCAGGGAGGCTTTGATGCTGCCGGCGAGGTAGTCGAGCCCCTCGGCCAGGTCCTGGTCGGTCTTGACGTGGGGAGCGGCGCGGATGATCCGCTCGGCCTCGACGACCGCGTCGGCGAACGAGCGCGTCGCGGCTTCGAACTGATCGGTCTTGCCTTCGGCTGAGTCGGTGGCCACCGGGCTCTCCTGGGGACGCGGGGCGCGGACGCCGTGCTCGCGATCGCGGCACTGAGGAACCAGAACCTAGAACCCGTTCTATACGCGGGTCAATGTCCGGTCCCGATCAATGGGAGGTGGTGAACTTCAGGCTCGGGGCGTCGTCCAGGGAGACCATGTACTCGTACGTCCGCCGGTGCCCGGTCTTCTCGACCAGCCACCGCCCGCCCTCGCCGCGGCGGTAGACGTCGTGGTAGAACGCGGCGCCGCGGATCAGCAGGTTGTGCTCCGGGATGATGATCGTGTCGTCCAGCGACCAGATGCCGGTGGCCCGATCCCCGTCCACGTCGATCTCCGGGCACCCGGCGGTGTGCGCGCTGATCTTGCCGCTGTCCAGGTTCTCCCGCATGTACTGGACGATCGCGTCCCGCCCCTCCAGTCGCAGCGTCTTGCCGAGCACGGGGGTGTCGTACTCGGCGACGGCGTCCTGCGTGAACACCTCGGCGAACTCGTCCCACAGCTTCAGGTCGACGCAGCGCAGGTAGCGGTACTTGAGCCGGCGGATCTCTTCCAGGGCAACCAGGTCCATGCGCCCAAGACTGGACCCTGCCGGTCTGGAAAACAAGAACTTGTTCTACTGCC
>NZ_JBIQHY010000193.1:0-1201 GCF_044508335.1 Actinomadura sp. | reverse complement strand
GAACTCCGCCGACCGCGACCATGGCCTGACCTCACCGCTTCCGGCCACCCGTCCAACAGCCCACCGGGCCTTCACCCGCATCCTGCACGAGGCCGCCGAGATCTACACCGACCCGTCCCACCCGCCAGGCTGCCTGGTGATCAGCGCCGCCACCAACGTGACTCCGCAGGACGCTGAGATAGCGACCTTCCTGCGCGACGCACGCAGCGCCAACCTGAAACGGTTCGAATCCCGCCTACGCGCCGCCCGAACCGACGGCGAACTCCCCAGCTCGGCCGACCCGAAGGCCCTGGCCCACTACTTCGCCGCAGTCATCCAGGGCATGTCCCAACAGGCCCGCGACGGCGCCACCCGCGAGACCTTGACCGACATAGCCACCCAAGCCATGCACACCTGGCCGGCTCAACGCATGGCGAAGAACGGCTGATCCCGGCGCGTGAAGACACCGTTGAATAGGCGGGACAGAACAGACCACCGGCAACCTCCGAACCGGACATCGGCAGGAGGCCGCCGGTGGTCGTTCCGATGTTCACCGACGAGTCGATGCCATCAGCACGGGTCGATATACCAGACCTCATCCCAGTCGACGCGCACCGGCGTGGAGTTGTCGGGATCCGCAGGGATGATTCTCAGCGTTCCGCCCCACCGATCCTTCAAGACGACTGAAGCGTTGCCGATCTGGGCGTTGGTGAGTGCGTCCTCCCCGATGAAGTTCATCAGCGAGCGCTGGGTGCAGTTGTAGAGCCTGTAGTAATCGTGATAGCCGTCGCCCCTGCCGACGGTAAGGCACACGAACGCTGTCGGGCAAGTATGGAGCAGGTTGTTCCGCGTTGCGGTGTCGACTTTGATTATGACGTCCTCGTGATCGTCCGGAAAGAATGGTTGGAGCTTTGGGATCCATGCCCTTCGCTGCGAGGTCGCTGAGCTGGGGGACTCCTTCTGCGTCGTTGTGGCCGCATGAGACGGCGCCACCATGACCAGCGTCGAGCCCAACGCGAACAGGGCGGCGAGCACCGGGAGCCTGCGCTTTGTCCCCATCTGACTTTCCCCTCTGGTGACTGGATGCGGCCAGGACGCCTCGCCGCCTGACCGCGCCTCCCCAGCAGGGTGCATGCCGTCCGCCCGTCCTGTACTTACGAACGAGCGCACAATCCTTTAGCCCGCGCGCACAGCCACACGCCCACCATCCGCCCCGGCCTCC
>NZ_JBIQHY010000192.1:0-7646 GCF_044508335.1 Actinomadura sp. | reverse complement strand
CGCTTCGGTCGGTGGCCACGGCTCAGGTCTGGTCCAAGAGGGTGTGAATTGTGCTCGTCCAAGAGGCGTGTTGGTCCAGGAGGCAACTCCGCTGGAACACCATCGCGCTGTCCAGCATGGACTCATGTCCCCGGACCTGCGCCTACATCACCCGCCGCACCACCCAGGGCAAGTCCGAAAAAGAGATCATCCGCTGCCTCAAAACGCCCGCGAACTCTTCAAAGCCCTCACCAGCACAAACGCAGCGCACAACGCTCTACCCGCCAGCGCTTGACACCCATGGAAGCATCAGTGACATAGGCGATTCTCACGCGTTGGGGTTGTGCGGCGGTGCGGTTCGGGTGTGTTGTCAGCTGCGGTTCAGGTCGCCTCTTAGGATTCGGTGTACTAGGTCTTCTCGCAGTTGGCCGTAGCCGGTTTCCGCCCAGACGCTTCGGGTCGGGTCTGCTTCGAAGTAGGGGACGTCTCTGCCGTCGCGGCGGTCCATGAGGATGTCGGGGGTCTCCTTCGCGCGGGCGGCGCGGGTGCAGTCGCGGCAGGCGTGCACGCGGAGGCGGCGGCGGGAGCCGATCGGGCGCCATTCGATCTTCGAGGCCGCGTCGCCGTGCAGGGGGTTGAAGAAGCACAGCGGGCTGTGCGGGATCTCCGGGCCGCCCCGCGCCACCGACTGGGCCGAGGCCAGGGCGTCGCGGCCCCGGTCGAGCAGGACCAGGACGCCGGCCAGGTCGGGGACGCCCCGTGCCGCGTCCAGCGTCTTGCCCGCCGCCTGGTAGGCGTCCAGCGCCGTGGTCAGGAGGGCGTCCGTCCGCTCGCCGGAGGGGACGTCGGTTTCGTCGAGGAGCTCGCCGAACGCGACGACCTCGTGCCCTGCCTGCTCGCGGAGCTGGTCCTCGCTGGCTCGCCTGGCCGTGGAGAAGACCGTGCGGGGCAGGAGGAGGGCGCTGCCCTCGCGGTGGACGGCCGTCGAGCGGCGGTGCCGCCAGAGGAGGAGGGCCGCGACGCCGGCGGCGGCGGCGCCCGCCGCGCCCAGTGCGCCGGGGAGAAGGGAGCTCTCGTCTTTCGATCGCTGTTCCGGGCGGCGTTCCGCGGCGCGCTTGTCGATCTCTGCTGAAAGGCGGTCGTACTCCTTCTCGGCGTTGCCGGAGAGCATGAGGTCGGCGATCCGGTCGAGGCGGGCCGAGACCGGCGCGTCCCGGTAGGAGCGGTCGAAGGACACCGCCCAGGCGGCCTCGCGCGCCTGATGGTCGCCGCCGAACTCCTTCGCCCGCAGGTCGTCCCCGATGTCGCTGAACGTGATGTAGACGCCGTCCCGCTTCAGCTTCGCGTGGACGACCGTCACCAGCTGGTCGTCGTCGCTCCAGGTCCCGCCCTTCACGAGCGGGACGAGGATCACGAACACGGGGACGGGGAGCTTGCGGAACTTGGCGATCAGCCGTTGGCGCTCCGCGCGCGGCAGCGCGGACGCCACCGACGGGTCGACGTAGACGGGGGAGCGCCGCAGCGCCGCGGCCAGCCGCTCGCCGGGGGACGGTTCACTCGACACCGAGGTACTCCTGGAGGCGCGGGATCAGGTGGTCGCCGCCGAACGCGGTGTCCTGCCAGACCCCGGGGACGGCGTGGTGCGGTCGCGGCCCGTCCGGGCCCGGGACCTTCAGCGTCCGCCGGTCCAGCTCCGCCATGGGGCGATTGGCGCAGGCGGCGCAGACGGGGCGTTTCCCGGACGTCATCCGGCGGCGCTGCGCGGACTCGCCGTGCAGCGGGTTGACGAAGCACGGCGAGGCCGGCCTCGCGGTCTTGCCGGCGAGCGCCGTCCGGCCGAGCCGCGCCACCACGACCACGCCGGCGAGGTCCAGCGCCCGGTCCGGGTCGTCACCGGAGTCGTCGTAGAGGATCTGCGCGACGTCGTAGGCGGACACCGCGTACTCGCGGCCCGGGTTGCCCTCGCTGCCGGCCAGCGCGTCCCGCAGCCGGTCGAGCTCCCTGCCGCCCGTGCGGCGCAGCCACTTCACGGACGGCTCGGCGGGCGCGCCGGGCTGGGGCTCGACGGCTTCGGTGCGGGGCGTGCGGCGCCTGCGCCGGTACGCGGCGACGCCCAGGCCGGCGCCGTACAGGGTCGCCCCGGCGAACGGGCCGGCGAGCAGCAGGCCGGTGAGGAAGGGCGCCCTGGTCTCGGGTTCGACCGGGCGCAGCGTGTGCTCGTAGCCGAACGGGTCGGGCGAGGAGTAGAGACGGGGCGTCTCCGGGGGCTCGGACGGCGCGTCCCCGATGATCTGGAGGCGGGTGACGAGCCGGTCGGCCAGGTCCGCGAACCGGTTCTCGGGGTCGGCGGGACGCTCCCCGCGGTCGTCGTCGATGGACCACAGCCGGCGCGGCACGCCGAACGCCTTGGCCTCGAACCAGGCGGACGAGCTGACCATCAGGTAGAGGCCGTCGCGGCCGAGCCGGTCATGGATCCAGTGCAGGAACACGTCGTCCCGGCCCTGGCTCTCCGACTCGCTCTTGTTGGGGATCACGATCACGTAGACGGGGGCGCCGGTCGCGCGCGCGGTCGACTCCATCGCCGCGCGGACGCGGGCGCGCCCGGTCTCGTCCAGCGCCGACGCCATGTCCGGGTCGACGAAGAGCGGGTCCTCGGCGAGCGCCGCCGCGACGCGGTCCAGCCGGTGCTGCGCGTAGGAGGGGACGGGGACCGGCTCGCTCCCCGCCGCCGGAGCCGCCGCGAGCAGCGGCGCGGTCACGGCGAGAGCGGTCACCAGGATCCGGGCGATGGCGTTCACCGGCGCTTCACCCGCTTCCTGGCCCGTGCGTTCTTGGTCCGTGCCAGCTCCAGCCGCGCGGCTCTGGCGCGCGCGGCGCGGGTCGCCGATCTCCTCCGCAGCCACAGCGCCAGGAGGAGGACCGCGACGGCGCTCAGCGCGGTGCCGGCGGCGAACGCGGTCCACTCCTTCCGGCTCGCCTCGCGCTCCGACCGGTCGCGGGCCTCCAGCTCGATGCGGACCTTGGACTTCGGCCGCGGTCCCGCGTTCTCGCGCCGCTCCGCGGCGTGCCCGGACAGGATGATCTCCACGAACCGCTCGATCGCCGCGACCGCGCCCGCGTCGATCGGCAACTCCGAGGTCGCGGCGAACATCGCGTCCTTCACCGGAAGCGTCGCGTTCCCGTACTGGACGGCGGAGAACAGCGCGCTCCCCGGGTCGGCCACGATGTAGACGCCCGGACGGCCGAGGCTGTCGTGCAGCAGCGGGACGAGGTCCTCGGAGCTGTACCGGTCGACGAGCATGGTCGGCGTCACCGCGACGTAGGCGGGCACGCCGAGCCGCGCGACCGCCTTCCTGATCCGGTCGGCCGCGTCCGCCGGCAGCGCCCGGGGTGCGTGATCGGTCACATAGACGGGGTCGCGGCGGAGCTCGGCGGCGATGCGGTCGACGCGGCTCACCGGCTTGGCACGCTCCACCGGGTCCGCCGCCGCGGGCGCGGGCAGGCACGCGAGCAGCACGCCGATCACCAGGACAGACCACCCGCGCCACATGGAGGGCGAGTGTAGTGATGATCGACGAATGCCGTCAGCAGGGGTGGGAGCGGCGCAATCCCCCAGGCGGGGGACGACCGGATCACCCGTGAAAACCCACACGGCCGCTGTCGGGCTACTCGTGAGTCATTGGATAGGGTCGAGGGCGGGGGAGAACCCCGGATCCACTTAGTTGACAGTCCGGTTCCGCACCGGGCGATAAGACGTGAGGGAGAGCCGTTCCGTGACCATCCGAGTAGGCATCAACGGTTTCGGCAGGATCGGCCGCAACTTCTACCGCGCTGTGAAGGCGAGCGGGGCCGACATCGAGATCGTGGCGGTCAACGACCTGACCGACAACGCCACGCTCGCCCAGTTGCTCAAGTACGACAGCATCCTCGGCCGCTTCCCCGAGGACGTGCGCGCCACGGCCGACGAGATCGTGGTGGGCGGCAAGTCGATCAAGGCGTTCGCCGAGCGCGACCCGGCCAACCTGAAGTGGAGCGATGTCGGGGCCGACATCGTCGTGGAGTCCACCGGCTTCTTCACCGACGCCACCAAGGCCAAGGTGCACGCCGACAACGGCGCCAAGAAGGTGATCATCTCCGCGCCGGCCAAGAACGAGGACGTCACCCTCGTGCTCGGCGTGAACGACGACAAGTACGACCCGGCCGCGCACACGGTGATCTCGAACGCGTCCTGCACGACCAACTGCCTGGCCCCCCTGGTGAAGGTGCTGAACGACGCCTTCGGCATCGAACACGGCCTGATGATGACGGTCCACGCCTACACGCAGGACCAGAACCTGCAGGACGCGCCGCACAAGGACCTGCGCCGCGCCCGCGCCGCCGCGGTGAACGTCGTGCCGACGTCCTCCGGCGCCGCCAAGGCCATCGGCCTCGTCCTGCCGGAGCTGAACGGCAAGCTGACCGGCTACGCGCTGCGCGTGCCGGTGCCGACCGGCTCGGCCACCGACCTCACCGCCACGCTGTCCCGCGAGGTCACCACCGAGGAGGTCAACGAGGCGTTCAAGGCCGCCGCCGAGAGCGGCCCGCTGAAGGGCTACCTCAGCTACACCGAGGACCCGATCGTCTCCAGCGACATCGTCACCGACCCGTCGTCCTGCATCTTCGACTCCGGGCTGACCCTCGCCATCGGCAACCAGGTGAAGGTCATCGGCTGGTACGACAACGAGTGGGGCTACTCCAACCGCCTCGTCGACCTCGTCAAGCTCGTCGGGTCGCAGCTCTGACCTGAACCGATGCCGCCGTGGCCGCGCATGAGGCGCGCGGTCACGGCGCGGCCGTGTACGGAAGGACATCGCATCCCGATGCGCACCATTGACGATCTCGACGTCGCCGGACGGCGGGTGCTCGTCCGCGCCGACCTCAACGTCCCGCTGCAGGACGGCGCCATCACCGACGACGGGCGGATCCGGGCCAGCCTCCCCACGATCCAGGCGCTGCGGGCCAAGGGCGCCAAGGTCATCGTCTGCGCCCACCTCGGCCGCCCCAAGGGCCAGGTCAAGCCCGAGTTCTCGCTGGCCCCGGTCGCCGGACGGCTCGGCGAGCTGCTCGGCACGGACGTGGCGTTCGCGTCCGACGTCGTCGGCGACTCCGCCCGCGCCGCCGCCGAGGGCCTCGCGGACGGCGGCGTCGCGCTGCTGGAGAACCTGCGCTTCGAGCCCGGCGAGACCAGCAAGGACGACGCCGAGCGGGGCGCGCTCGCCGACAGGCTGGCCGCCCTCGCCGAGGTCTACGTCGGCGACGGGTTCGGCGCCGTGCACCGCAAGCACGCGTCGGTGTACGACGTGCCGCAGCGGCTCCCGCACGCCGCCGGCGGGCTGATCGCCGCCGAGGTCGCGGTGCTGAAGAAGCTCACCGAGGACGTCGAACGCCCCTACGCGGTCGCGCTCGGCGGCTCGAAGGTGTCCGACAAGCTCGGCGTGATCGACAGCCTGCTCGGCAAGGCCGACCGCATCCTGATCGGCGGCGGCATGGTCTTCACCTTCCTCAAGGCCCAGGGCCACGAGGTCGGCAAGAGCCTCCTCGAAGAGGACCAGCTCGACACCGTCCGCGGCTACCTGCGCCGCGCCGAGGAGGCGGGGGTCGAGTTCGTCCTGCCCGTCGACATCGTCGCGGCCACCGCGTTCGCGGCCGACGCCGACCACGGCGTCGTCGCCGCCGACGCGATCCCGTCCGACCGGCTCGGCCTCGACATCGGCCCCGAGTCCGGCAAGCTGTTCGCCTCGCGCCTCGCCGACGCCCGCACGGTGTTCTGGAACGGCCCCATGGGCGTGTTCGAGATGGAGCCGTACTCGCACGGCACCCGCGCCGTCGCGCAGGGCCTCATCGACTCCGGCGCGTTCACCGTGGTCGGCGGCGGCGACTCCGCCGCAGCCGTCCGGCAACTCGGCTTCGACGAGGCCGCCTTCTCCCACATCTCGACCGGCGGCGGCGCCAGCCTCGAATACCTCGAAGGCAAGACGCTGCCCGGCCTGCAGGCCCTGGAGGACTGACCGATGGCCCCCGCCCCCGCTTCCCGCAAGCCGCTCATGGCCGGCAACTGGAAGATGAACAACAACCACCTTGAGGCGATCGCGCTCGTCCAGAAGATGGCGTTCGCGCTCAAGGAGCCCGACTTCGACGCCGTGGACATCGCCGTGATGCCGCCGTTCACCGCGATCCGCTCCGTGCAGACGCTCGTCGACGCCGACAAGCTGGCCATCCAGTACGGCGCGCAGGACGTCTCCCAGCACTCCTCCGGCGCCTACACGGGCGAGGTCTCGGCGTCGATGCTCGCCAAGCTCGGCTGCGACTACGCCATCGTCGGGCACTCCGAGCGCCGCCAGTACCACGCCGAGGACGACGCGATCGTCAACGCCAAGGCCAAGGCCGCGCTCGCCGCCGACATCACCCCGATCCTGTGCATCGGCGAGGGCCTGGAGGTCCGCAAGGCCGGCGGGCACGTCCGGCACTGCCTCACCCAGCTCGACGGCGGCCTGGAGAAGATCCCCGCCGACCAGGTGCGGCGCACCGTGATCGCCTACGAGCCCGTCTGGGCCATCGGCACCGGCGAGGTCGCCACCCCGGAGGACGCGCAGGAGGTCTGCGCCGCCATCCGCACGCGGCTCGCCGAGCTGTACGACGGCGGACTGGCCGACGAAGTGCGTATCCTGTACGGCGGTTCGGTCAAGAGCGGCAACGTCGCCAAGCTCATGGCACAGGAGGACGTGGACGGCGCGCTCATCGGCGGCGCCAGCCTGGACCCGGGAGAGTTCGTCAAGATCTGCCGGTACCGGGATCTCCCCGTCTGATCAAAACTGATCAATTCTGTGTGAACTGGGGGTTCTTGCCGAACCAGCGAGTAGTTCGTCGTACCCTTCGTAGCTGACGGGTAAACCCGCCCGGCCGACCCTCCGACCCGACCTACAGACAAGGCGCTGAAGAATCGTGATCATCGCAACGTCCATCGTGCTCATCATCACGAGCCTGCTGATGGTGGTCCTCGTCCTCATGCACAAGGGCAAGGGCGGCGGACTGTCGGACATGTTCGGCGGCGGTGTGTCGTCGTCCCTGGGCGGATCGTCCGTGGTCGAGCGGAACCTCGACCGGCTGACCGTCGGGGTCGGGGTGATCTGGTTCGCCTCGATCATCGTGCTCGGACTGCTGTTCAAGCACAAGGGCGTCAGCTGAGCCACCCGTCAGGCACATGCGATCACCGCGCCGTCCCAGGAGGTCACGGACGGCGGCGGAACACCGAGCGAGGAGTATTCCGTGGGTAGTGGCAACGCGATTCGGGGCAGCCGTGTCGGGGCCGGTCCGATGGGAGAGGCGGAGCGCGGTGACGCCGCCCCCCGCGTCTGGGTGACCTTCTACTGCGCCAACCGGCACGAGACCCGCCCCAGCTTCGCAACGGACGTCGCCGTCCCCGAGACGTGGGACTGCCCGCGCTGCGGGTTCCCGGCCGGCCAGGACGCCGACAACCCCCCGGCGCCCCCCAAGACCGAGCCCTACAAGACGCACCTCGCCTACGTGAAGGAGCGCCGCAGCGACGAGGACGGCGAAGCCATCCTCGAAGAGGCCCTCGCCAAGCTCCGCGAGAAGCGCGCCGCGGTGAAGCAGGCGATGGAGGCTGC
>NZ_JBIQHY010000056.1:0-40444 GCF_044508335.1 Actinomadura sp. | reverse complement strand
GGCGGCTACTCCTGAACGGACCTAACATTCCCCACGTGATGCCGACCGAGGACAAAGCCGAGATGACCCCGGCCACACCGGCGGACACCTCTCCCGCACGGGCCAGGCGCCCCCGCGACCGCAAAGCGCAGATCGTGTCCGCTGCCGCGGATCTGTTCCACCGCTCCGGCTACCACACCGTGACGATGGAACAGATCGCCGGCGCGGTCGGCATCACGGCCGGAGGCCTGTACCGCCACTTCCGCAACAAGGAGCAACTGCTCGCCCGCACCGTCGACGACGGCCTGGCGGCCTTCGAGACCGCCGTCACCGACACATCGCCCGGAGACATCGACGCCCTCCTGGACGTCATGGCCACGATCACACTGGACCGACGTGACCTGGGCGTACTGTGGCAACGCGAATCCCGGAACCTGCCCGCGGCAGACCGGGACCTGCTCCGCGCCCGCTTCCGCCACATCGCACGACGCACCGCGGCGGTCATCCACGCGGCCAGGCCCGAACTCGCCCCCGCCGACGCCGACCTGCTGACCTGGGCGCTGTTCGCCGTCTTCGCCAGCCCCTCGCACCACGCGGTACAGCTTCCCCGCACCCGCTTCCACGCCCTGCTGCGCCGCCTGGGCGGCACCGTCGTCGGCGCCGAACTCCCCGCCGCCCGCGACACCGGCGCACCGAGACCCGGCCCCAACGCCGGGCTTCCCCGCGCCTCACGCAGGGAATCGGTCCTGGACGCCGCCGCACGCCTGTTCGGAGAACACGGCTACCAGGCCGTCAGCATGGACGACATCGGCGCCGCCGCCGGCATCAGCGGCGCCGCAATCTACAAGCACGTGACGGGCAAACCCGAACTCCTGGTCGCCGCCCTCACCCGCGCCGCCGACGCCCTGCACATGGACGCCTCGCGGATCTTCGCCGCCGCGTCCACCCCCGGCCAGGCCCTCAGCAGCCTCCTGCGGTCCTACATCGACCTGACCCTGACCTCCAGCCACCTCACCGGCGCCCTGATCACCGAACTCGTCCACCTGCCCGACGACCAGCGCCACACCATCCGCCGCCTGCAACACGACTACGTCGGCGAATGGGTCCAGCTCCTCACCACCCGGACACCCGGCCTCACCGAACCCGAAGCCCGCGTGATCACCCAGGCCGTCCTCGCCATCGTCAACGACCTGGCCCGCATCCAGCACCTGCGCCGGCGCCCCGACCTCGCCGACGACCTCGCCGCCCTCGGCCAAGCCGTCCTCACACCGCCACGACCAGCCACGCCCTGACCCTGGGGTCGGCCGGCCATATCTCGCTCGCCTCGCGGAAGGAGGCCGCTTTCATGACTGCCCGCACCGATGACCCGCAGGTGGCGCTCGCGACCGGCGAGGCCACCGTCAACCGGCTGCTCGACGCCAAGCTAGGCGGCTGACCGCCGTGCCCAGGCCGCCCCTCCGGACACGTGCGGTGCGGTGGACCGCCGCGCTCGCCGCGGCGACGATCCTCGGCCTGGTCTGCGCTCCCGCCGGGCACGCCGAGGACGGTCCCGACACCGCGGCCATCGACCACTTCGTCCGCGAACGCCTGGCCTCGACCAGGCTGCCGGGGCTGGCGCTGGCCGTCACCCGCGGCACCACGACCGTCATGCTGCGCGGCTACGGCCACGACGGGCGCGGCGATCCCCTCACCCCCGACCCGCAGCTGCACATCGCCTCGCTGAGCAAGTCCTTCACCGCGTTCGCCGTCATGCGCCTGGCCGAAGCGGGACGGATCGACCTGGACCGGCCCGTCCGCCGGTCGCTGCCCGGGTTCCGCCTCGCCGACCCGGCCGGCGACCGCATCACCGTCCGGGAACTGCTGAACCAGACCAGCGGGCTCGGCGACCGAGGCTTCCCCCAGATCGCGCGCGACGAAGTCACCAGCCTCGCCGGACGAGTCGCCGACCTCAGGCACGCGCACCTGGTGGACGCCCCCGGCCGCGCGTTCCACTACAGCGACCTGAACTACCAGGTCCTCGGCAGGCTGCTGGAGGTCGTGACCGGGCGGCCGCTGTCGGCGGTGCTGCGCGACGAAGTGTTCGCACCGCTCGGCATGAGCGCCACCCTCGCCGTCCCCACCAGCCAGGACGGCCCCCGCGCCGCCCCGCGCCTCGCCCAGGGCGGCATCCTGCTGTACGGGTTCCCCGTCGGCCGGCCCGAACTCCACGGCCTGCTCGCCGGGTCCAGCGGAGTCATCACCACCGCACGCGACATGACGGCCTGGCTCGTCCAGCACGCCACCGGCACCGCACCCGACGGGCGGCGGCTCCTCAGCGCGGCGGCGATCCGTACCCTGCACACCCCGCCGTCCGGCGTGGACGGCGGCTACGCGATGGGCTGGCTGGCGCGCACGCCCCACCGGATCGAGCACCACGGCGTGCTGGCCACCTACAGCGCCGACCAGGTCGTCCTGCCCGGCAGCCGCACCGGCATCGCCCTGCTGTACCCCGCCCAGAACGCGCTCGCCGACACCGAGGGCATCAAGGAGGGGATCGTCGCGCTGGCCACGGGACGCCACCCACCGGGCGCCCGCTTCCCCGACGGGCGCGTCACCGCCGTGCTGCTCGGCGCCCTCACCATCGGCTCCGCCGCCCTGCGCGTCCGGGCCCTGACCCGGATCCCCCGCTGGACGGCCACGGCACGCGCCAGGAGCAGGTGGCGGACACTCGCACTGACCGTGCCCCAGATCGCCTGGCCACCGGCCGTCGCCGCCCTGGCCGCCGCGCTCCCCTGGCTGATCGGGCGCACCGCCGGCCGCGTGTTCTCCCACACCCAGCTGTTCCTGGCCATGCCCGCGATCGAGATCTGGCTGATCTCCGCCGGAATCCTCGGCATCGTCCTCAGCACGGCCAGAATCGCCGCCCTCGCGCGCCGCCCACAGCGGGACGACCGCGGAGACTAGCGGCGAGGAACCCGGTCATGGACTTGGAGGACGCCGCCTGCCGGGCACGGTTCCTCAGACCTGCCGCCGCGAGCTCCTCGACCGCGTGTTGATCCGGAACCAGCGTCACCTGCTCCTCGGTACTCAGGTCGAAGAGATGACTGCCTCGCCTGTGTAAGGAAGGCTGAGCCGTTCGAGGACATTGCGCGCCGCGTCGTTGAACGCGCTGCGGATGCCGTGCCGTTCGAGGGTCGCCACACCGCGTACCGTCGACTCTCCGGGCGAGCCCACCTCGCGCCGGACGGCGCCGGTGTCGCCGCGCCGCTCGATGAGCAGTTCCGCCGTGCCGGCCAGCGTGTCGAGGAACATGTCGGTGGCCTGCTGCAGCGGCAGGCCGTAGCAGACCGCCGCGTCGATGGCGGCCTCCGCGATGAGCGCGATGTAGGCGGGCATGACGCCGCTGGTCGCCGTCGCGAGGTCCATCTGGTGCTCCGGCAGGACGACGACCCGCCCGAGCCGGCTGAGCAGCGGCATGGCCGCCTCGCCGCCTGCCGCGACCGCGACAACGCCGCGGCGGACCTCGACCGGCGTGTTGGGCATCGTCCGTACGACGGTCGCTCCGGGGTAGGCATGGCGCAGCTGGGCGACGGTCGTCGGGCCGAGTACGGAAATGATCATCTTTCCGGTCGCATCGACCCCTCGGGCGATCTCCTCGAGCTGGTCCGGCCGGTGGGCCAGGACCACGGTGTCCGCCTGGTCGAACAGCTCCTCGTTGTCGCGGAGCGCCGCACCGCCCAGCTCGGCGACGAGCGCGGCCGCGCGGCCCGAACCGGAGTCCGTGGCCAACACCGGCTCGCCCCAGCCGCGGGCCATCGCCCGCGCCATGTTTCCCGCACCGACGAAACCAATCATGGAAACTCCCTGTCACTCCGTTGAGATGGTCGTTCCTGGGGCGGCGGCCACGAGCTTCTTCGTGTACCAGTGAGTCGGGCTGGACAAGAGTTCCGCTGTCTCACCGCTCTCTACGATCTTGCCTTCGCGGAGGACGATGGCGCGGTCGGTCATCTGGCGGGCGACCGCCAGGTCGTGGGTGATGAACAGCATGGTGATCCCGTTCTGCCGCCTCAGGTTCCGGAACAGTTCGAGAACCTGCGCTTGGACCGAGACGTCGAGCGCGGCGACGGGCTCGTCGCAGATGAGCAGATCAGGGTCCGTGGCGATCGCCCGGGCGATCGCCACGCGCTGCCGCTCCCCTCCGGACAGGTCCGATGGGCGGCGGCCGGCGTAGCCGACGGGGAGGCCGACCAAGGCGAGAAGGTCGGTGTGGTCGGGTACGGGGCGGCCGTCCGCGCGGAGTGCGCGGTGCTTGATCGCTTCCCGCAGGGTCGAGCCGATGCTCAGGGACGGGTTGAGGGAAGAGTAGGGATCCTGGAAGACGATCTGCACCCTTGGGGGGTTTCTTCGCGCGCCCTTAGGGCTCATGCCGGAGCCGAAGCGTATCTCTCCGGAATCTGCGCTTTCGAGGCCGAGAAGAATACGTGCGATGGTCGTCTTTCCGGAACCGGATTCTCCGAGTAGGCCGAGGGATTCGCCGGTGCGTATCTGGAATGACACGCCGTCCAGCGCGACCGTAGTGCGGGACGACCCGATGATGGGCCGAGTCCGGAAGGTCTTGCGGAGGTTGCGAACCGTGAGGAGTTCGTCCCGCCGGTTTCGCGCTTCGGCCTGCTCTGTTCGTCCGCGGTCGTGCGTTGCGCGGGTGGCGTCCATCTCGTCGGCGATGTCCCCTTCGAGCCCGCGACCGCGTTCGGACGCACCTGGTGGTCGGCGGACTGCCGCCGGCTCTACTGGCACGCCGGAGACCGCGGCGACAGGCACGTCCGGCTGTTCCGCATGGACGCCGCCACCGGGAAGGTCGAGTGCCTTCTGGAAGAACGGTCCGACACCCACGTCCAGACGCACCCGATCCGCTACCACGCACCCAACGTCCTGGAACTGTCGAGCGGCGACATCGTCTGGTGGTCGCAGCGCGACGACTGGGGCCACGCCTACCTGCGCGCCGCCGACGGCACCCTCCGGCAACTGACCCGCGGTCCCTGGCTGGTGCGCGAGACGCTGGCCGTGGACGAGCGGCGCCGGGAGCTGATCTTCACGGCCTCCGGCCGCGAACCCGGCCTCGACCCCTACCTGCGGCAGATCTACCGGGTCGGCCTCGACGACGGCCAGATCAGCAGGCTCACCGATGACGAACTCGACCACGAGGTGACCGTCTCACCCGCGGGAACCTACCTGCTCGATGTGGCGTCCGGCCTCGACCGGCCGGCCGTCAGCCGCGTCCTCGACACCTCCGGCGAGGTCGTCGCCGACCTGGAGACGGCCGACGCCGACGATCTGTACGCGGCGGGTTGGCGGCCGCCCGAGCGCTTCTGTGTGAAGGCGGCCGACGGAACGACCGACATCTACGGGGTCCTGTATCCGCCGCACGACCTCGACCCCGCCGCCGGCTATCCCGTTCTCGACAACTTCTACCCGGGGCCGCAGGTCAAGGCCGCGCCCGTCAGGTTCCCCCAGTCGGGCGAGTTCGTCCCGACCGGCGAAGCCGCCGCGATGGCCGCGCTCGGCTTCGTCACCGTGGTCATCGACGGGCGGGGCACGCCCTACCGCTCCAAATCGTTCCAGGAGCATCAGCGGCGCGACCCGCGGCGGACGGCGTTCATCGATGACCATGTCGCCGCGATCGAACAACTGGCCGCCACCCGGCCGTGGATGGACCTCGACCGGGTCGGGGCGTTCGGCACGTCCGGCGGCGGATACGCCTCGGCGCGGGCGATGCTGCACCGGCCGGACTTCTACAAGGCGGCGGTGTCCACCGCGGGCGACCATGACGACCTCGTCTACCAGCCGGCATGGGGGGAGAAATACTTCGGTCTCCCCGCCGAGACCGACTACCGCGCCCGGTCGAACGCGGCCCTCGCGGAACGGCTCGAAGGCCGTCTCCTGCTGATCCACGGCGAACTCGACGACAACGTCCTGCCCGCCCAGACGCTCAGGTTCGCCGAAGCCCTCATCCGCGCCGACCGCGACTTCGACCTCCTGCTGGTGCCGAACGCCGATCACACGATGGTGGTCCACGGCGCCTACACCACCCGGCGGCGCTGGGACTACCTGGTGCGCCACCTCATGGGAGCCGAACCGCCGGCCTACCGGATCACCCCGTTCCCGCTCGACTTCGGCGCGCTCGCCGACCTTCTCGGCGGCTGACGCCCTCTCCCGGCGGCCCTCATGCATCGGACCGCCCGAACGCCCTAGCGCAAGGGACGACCACTGATCATGACCGTACCTTCTCTCATCTCGCTCACCATCACCGAAGCGGCCCGGCTGATCCGCGATCGCGAACTGTCCCCGGTCGAGCTCACCGAGGCGTATCTGACCAGGATCGACGAGGTCGAGCCCATCGTCCGCGGCTTCGCCTTCATCGACCGCGATCACGCGATCGCGGAGGCACATCGCGTCGCGGACGAACTCGCCCGCGGCGGATGGAAGGGTCCGCTGCACGGCATCCCGGTCGGCGTCAAGGACATCATCGACACCGCCGACCTCCCGACGCGTTACGGCTCGAAGGCGTTCGACGACAGGCGCCCGCAGCGCGACGCCTTCGCCGTGACCCGCCTGCGGCAGGCCGGAGCCGTTCTCATCGGCAAGAACACCACGCAGGAATGCGCCGTCGGCATCGCCTGCGCGCCGACGACCAACCCGTGGGACACGGGCCGCGTGGCGGGCGGATCCAGCGGCGGATCGGCCGCTGCGGTGGCCGCCGGCGAGTGCGCCGTCTCGGTCGGTTCCGACACCGGCGGCTCGATCCGCATCCCGGCCGCCTTCTGCGGCGTGGTGGGCCTGCGTCCCACGGGCGGAGTCGTCTCCCGGAGCGGTGTGCTGCCCGCGGCCACGTCCTTCGACCGGGTCGGGCCGATCGCCCGGACCGCCGGGGACGCCGGCATCCTGCTCGACGCGCTCACCGGACACGACCCGGCGGATCCGGCGAGCGACACGGCGGCCCTCGCCCACCAGCGGCGCGGCGCGTCCGCTCCGCTGCGCGGAGCGCGGATCGGCGTCATCCGCGAGTGGGCCGAGGACGCCGACCCGGCGGTGGCCGAGGCTTTCGCCACCGCTGAGGCGATCATCAGGGAGCACGGCGCCGAACTCGTGGACGTCACCTGCCCGCTGCCTGAGATGGTCATGCCGACCTATCAGGCGGTGGCGTTGCATGAGCTGGCGGCGCAACACATCTCGACGGTCCGGACAAGGTCCCACCTGTACTCGCCGGAGGTTCTGGAGGTCATCCGCGCCGGCGAAGGCGTCGACGCCGACTCCCACGCGCGGGCGAAGGCGGACCTCGGGCGGATCTCTCGAGCTTGGCGAAGCCTGTTCGCCGACCACGATCTCGCGGCCTGCGTCGCGCCGACCGTCCCCATCACCGCCTGCACACCCGAAGAACTGCCGGCGCTCGAAGCGCGGGCCGGTGCCTTCACCATCCCCGTGAGCCTCGCCGACCTGCCCGTGGTGACCCAGCCGATGGGCCGGCCGGGCGGGCTTCCGGCCGGCGTCCAGTGGATCGGCCCGCCCTTCGAGGAGAACCGGCTCCTCGGCTTCGCACGAGAGTACGAACAGTCGACCGACTGGCACCTCACCCCGGCGCCGATCCCCGGAAAGGACGTTTCCTCGCCCATGGAGGCAAGCTCGTGAACGACCCTGGCGAACCGTCCGGCCGCAAGTACCGGCCCGCCAGCGAACGTGTCCGGCTCAAGCGTCGTCCCGCCCGTGCGGACTACGACCCGGCGGCGGTGCGCGAGGTGTTCGACGAGGCGCTGATGTGCCACGTCGGGTACACCATCGATGCCGTCCCATACGTCATGCCCATGCTCTACGTACGGGTGGGCGACCGCCTCTACCTACATGGCTCGGCCGCCAACCGGACCCTTGAGACCGTCGCGTCCGGAGCACCCATCTGCGCTGAGGCGACGCTGCTCGACGGGCTTGTGATGGGACGCTCGGCCTTCGAGAACTCGGTGAACTACAGATCCGTGATCGCCTTCGGTCACGGATCCCCGGTCGACGACGTGGACGCCAAACGCGACATCCTGATCGCTCTGCTCGGCCGTCTTCTCCCGCCGGGGCGGCTGGAAGAGGTGAGACTTCTGGCCCCCAGGGAACTGGCGCGCACGAAAGTCGTCGAACTGGTTCTCGAGGAGTGCTCCGTCAAAGTGCGGAACGGGCCCGCGGGCGACGGCGAGCAGGACCTGGACGCCCCGGTGTGGGCGGGCGAAATCCCGTTCGGATCGGTCATGGGGCCTCCCGTCCACGACGGCAGGAGGCCGTGGACCGGCGACGCCCCCGCCTACCTCGACGGTTGGGCGGGTCCGCCCAACCGTCGAGCCGGCACGCCGTAGGAGAAGTTCCGCTGGAAAGCAGGTGATCAATGCCGGAGCGGTCCGGTGACGTCGCCGCGGATCGCCGAGTGCGGGTCCAAGGCGAACCCGTGGACTCCTATCCGCGGATCGCACCCGAAACGAAGCGGGGTGCCGTCCGCTCCATCACCCTCGTCGGTGACGAGATCCTGGAGCGTCCGTGCCAGGAGGTCACCCAGTTCGGCACGGGCTGGCTGTCCAAGCTCATCGATGACATGTTCGCCACCAACCACGTGGCCGAGGGCGCGGGGCTCGCCGCCAACCAGGTGGACGTTGGCCTGCGGCTGTTCGTCTGGGACATGACCGATGAGTGGGGCGTCCGTCATGTCGGGCACATCGCCAACCCTGTGCTGCAGGACGGGGCGCTCACGCGAAGTGCCCTGATCGAGGAACGGGAAGGGTGCCTGTCCGTCCCCGGCCCCTACCGCGTGGTACCCCGCCTCGATCATGCCGTCGTCGCAGGCCGTGACAAGAACGGTGACCCACTGGTGATCGAGGGCCGCGGCTACTTCGCCCGCTGCCTTCAGCATGAGATGGACCACCTCCAGGGGCGCCTCTATCTGAGCCGACTGTCCAAGCGAGAGCGAAGGTCCGCCATGCGGGAGATGGCCGAATCCAAGGACGAGGTCCTTGCAAGACGTGCCGCATCGGCCGCCGCAATCGGCAAATGACCGCCCGACCATCGACGATGACGGGCTTCCACCGTTCCACGGACACCCGATCTGTCAATACACGAGTTCGCTGAACGATACGCCGCAAGTGAGGTCGTGGCGCCATCCCCACGTGATGGCGCCACGGTCGTATGCGTCGCGGCCGCTACAGGTGCTCGGTGAACCACTCGGCGGCCACGGCGGCCGTCTGCCGACGGACGTCGACGTCCTCGTAGAGGGTCAGGTGGGTGGAGCGGGGCACGACGTGGAACTTCTTGCGCGGCCCGGGGATCTGCTCGAACGCTTCGGCGGCCAGGTCCCAGTGGGTGTGGTCGTCCCCCTCGGCGACGCACATGAGGGTGGGGGTGGAGACGAGCCGGGTGAGGAAGGGACGGACGCTGTAGGCGAGGAGCATCTCGGTCGACTGGGCGGTCGCGCTCCCCTCGTATCCCGGGGCCTCCGACGCCTTGATACGGGCGAAGGTCTCGCGGCTGGCCGGGAAGGGGAACGTGCCGACGGCGCCGAGTTCGACGGGCTGGTGGTCGATGTAGGTGTGCTCGCCGGTCCGGTACAGCTTGGCGCGGGCCTGGTCCAGGGCCTGCTGAAGGACGCGCAAGCTCACGGTGCCGTGGGAGAGACGCAGGTTGTCCCAGCCGTCGATGACCGGGACCACTGAGCACACGGCGCGCACGCGCGGGTCGATGGCGCCGAGGATCAGGACATGGCCGCCGCTGTAGGAGATGCCCCAGGCGCCGATCCGGTTCTCGTCGACGGTGTCGAGGGCTTGGAGGTAGGAGACCGCGTTGCGGTAGTCCTCGATCTGCCGCCACGGGTCGATGTGGCGTCGCGGCTCGCCGGTACTGCCGCCGAAGTGGCGGTAGTCGATGACCAGGGCGGCCACGCCCGCCTGCGCGAAGACCTCGGCGAACAGCGGCTGGGCCACCTCCTTGACGTAGCACCATCCGCCGGCGAGCACCACGGCGGGGTGGGGTCCGGGGCCGTCCGGCATGTAGAGCAGCCCGCTCATGCGCTCGCCCTCGCTGGGGACGGTGACCTCCTGCGGCTCTGGCATTCCGACTCCTCGATCGTCTGTATGGCATGCTTCTGGTCTATGCGGGCAGGTGCACGAATTATGAACATATCCCATGTTCGGCGATCCGGTCGCCTGGGCCCCCGGGCGACCGGATCGCCCGGGTGGTCGGTTCCCGGGGCGGCGCCTTGCCGAATCTTTGCTGTTGGTCATGCTCATTTGAGCGGGCGATCCGTCGGCGCAGCCGGGTCGGGGGTGCCCTGCGGCGGCCGCGGACGGCCGTCGCACCCTTGACACTCCCTGCGGGATGTTTTCATAATGCGTGCATGAGTTCACAAATCGCGCAGAGGATACTGTCGTGAACGGCCCACCGATCCGGATCGGCCTGTGCGGGCTCGGCAGCATCGGCCGCGCGGCCGCGCGCCTTCTGCTTGAGCATCGAACGGGATTCGAGATCGTCGGAGCTGCGACCAAGGAGCCCGAGGCCCTGGGCCGTCCGCTCCACGAGGTCGTCGGGTCGTCCGTCCCCGGCGGGCCCGCGGTCGTGGCCGACATGGAGGAGGTGCTGGCCGCGGCCCCGCACGTGATGGTCTACGCGACGGGCTCGTTCCTGAAGGAGACCGAGGACGACATCGTCGACTGCGCGTGGGCCGGCGTCAACGTCGTCTCCCCCTGCGAAGAGCTGGCGTTCCCGTTCAACCGCTGCACCGAGGCGGCGGCGCGGATCGACGCGGCGGCGCGGAAGGGGGGCGCGTCCGTCCTCGGCACCGGGGTGAACCCGGGCTTCCTGTTCGACTCGTTGGTCGTGGCGGCGACCGGCGTGTCCTGGGACGTGCGCGCGATCCGCGGGCGGCGCGCCGTGAACGTGGCCGGCTTCGGGGAGAACATCCACCGCCGTCTGGGCATCGGCTACACCCCTGAGGAGTTCGACGAGGGCCACCGGGCCGGCACGATCGCCGGCCATGTCGGGTTCCCCGAGTCGATCGAGCTCGTCTGCGAGCGCCTCGGCCTGTGGTTGGACGGGCCGGTCTCCGAGACGTTCGAACCGTTCGTCGCCGCGACCCCCGCCCCGACCCGGTACGGGCACGTGGAGGCGGGGCGCACCGAGGGCTTCCTCCAGCGGGCCACCGGGCACATCGGCGGCGACCTCTTCATCGAGATCGAGCTGATCCTGCACCTGCGGCCGGAGGAGGCCGGGTTCGCGACCGTCGACACCCTCACCATCGACGGCCTGCACACCGTCAACCTCACGCTGTCGCCCGGCATGGACGCCATCCCGGCCACCTCGGCGCAGCTGGTCAACAGCATTCCCGGGGTCCTGCACGCGGCGCCCGGCCTGAGGACCGTGAAGGATCTGCCGGTCGCCGCCGCCTGGCACGACCTGCAAAACCACCCGTTTCGCTGAAGTGAGCTCTCATGACCCAAATCGCCTCGCCCCCGCACCCGCCGGAAGGGTCCTTCAGCGGCCTTCCGATCGATGAGGCGGACCTTCCCACCGCCCATGAGCTCTACCGCGGCATGTCGATCGTGCGCGCCGTCGAGCTGGAGATCGAGAAGATGCACCGGCTCGGACGCATGTCGGGGTCGTTCCATTCCTCGCTGGGACAGGAGGCGGCGGCCGTCGGAGTCTGCTCGGTGCTGCGCGTCGGCGACATGGTCACCAGCACGCACCGCGGACACGGGCACGCGCTCGCCAAGGGCGTGCCGATCGAGGGCGTCTTCGCCGAGCTCTTCGGCCGCTCGGCCGGCGTGAGCGGGGGACGCGGCGGCTCTATGCACCTGCACCACCGGGCCAGCGGGTTCCTCGGTGAGAACGCCATCGTCGCGGGCGGGCTGCCATGGGCGGCCGGCGCGGCGTGGGCCCGCAGGCGCCGGGGCGGCGATGACATCGCGGTGGCGTTCATCGGCGACGGCGGCTTCGCGCAGGGCGTGACCCACGAGACGCTGCTGCTCGCGCGGTTCTGGAAGAGCCCGTGCCTGATCGTCTGTGAGAACAACGGGCTGGCCCACTCGATGCCGTCCGACCGCCTGTTCGGCGCCCCGGGGACCATCGCCCGCACCGTCGAGGGCGCCGGGATCACCTCGCGCTACGTCGACGGCCGGGACGTGGTCGCCGTCGCGAAGGTGGCCCGGGAGCTGGTCGCCCATGTGCGGGCGGGATCCCCGGCCTTCCTGGAGTGCGGGGTGTTCCGCGTCCGACCGCACAGCCTCTCCGACCCCGACTACCGGTACCGGCCCAAGACGGCCGGGCGGGACTGGCTGGCGCTCAACGACCCGATGGCCAACCTGCGGACAAGGCTGGAGCGGTTCCCCGGCAATGAGGTCGCGCGGATCGACGCCGAGGTGGCCGCGGACGTCAACGCGGCGCTGGCTCGCGCGGAGGCCGGTCCGCGACCCCCCGTGACCGACGCGAAGTCATTCGTCTACACCTCCCCGGAGCTGCAGAACCGTGCGTGAGCTCAAGTACGCCGAGGCGGTCCGTGCCGCCCTGGAGGCCGAGATGGAAGCCGACGAGAGCGTCGTGATCATGGGGGAGGAGGTCGGGGCGCTGGGCGGGGTGTTCACCGTGACCCAGGGGCTGGTCGAACGGTTCGGGGAGCACCGGGTGCTGGACTCGCCCATCTCCGAGGCGGGCATGGTGGGCTTCGCGATCGGGGCCGCGGCCGAGGGCATGCGGCCGGTCGTCGAGATCATGTTCTCCGACTTCGTCCTGCTGGCGCTCGACCAGATCGTCAACCTCGGAGCGAAGATCCGCTACATGAGCAACGGGCAGTTCAGCGTGCCGCTGACCATCCGGATGCCGGGGGGCGGGGGGACCAACCACGGCCCGCAGCACTCGCAGAGCCTGGAGAGCCTGTTCGCGCACGTCCCGGGCCTGGTGGTGGCGATGCCGAGCAACCCGTCGGACGCCTACTGGATGCTCCGGGAGGCTGTGCGTTCCGACGATCCCGTGATTTTCTTGGAGAGTAAGAACCTATATTTCCGCACGTCGGGTGACATCGACACCCGCACCGGACCGGAAGGATTCGCGGCGAGCGTCGTGCGGCCGGGGGACGACCTGACCGTGGTGACCGCCGGCCGGATGGTCGAACGCTGCGTGCTGGCGGCGGAGGAACTCGCCGCCGAGAACGTGGCGTGCGAGGTCGTCGACCTGCGCTACCTGTGGCCCATGGACACGGCCTCGATCGAGGCCTCGCTGCGGCGCACGGGGAAGCTCGCCGTGGTCTCCGAGGCTGTCGAGTTCTGCGGCTGGGGCGGCGAGGTGGCCGCCTGGGCCGGCGAGCACTGCTTCGAGAGCCTGGACGGGCCCATCGTGCGCGTCGGGTCCGAGCGGGTGCCCATCCCGTACGGCCACGAGCTGGAGGACCAGGTCGTGCCCACCACCGAACGCATCGTTGCCGAGCTGCGCAAGCTCGCCGATTACTGATCGTCGCCGCGGCGACCTATGAGCAGGAACAGACCATGAGGTTTGCAGTCGATACCGGTGGCACCTTCACCGACCTCGTCGTCGAGGACGAGGGCCACCTGAGCGTCCACAAGAGCTCGACCGTGCCGTCCGACCCGGTCCAGGGCATCCTCGACGCCTTCGACGTCGCCGCCGCCGAGCGGGGCTGTTCGCGGCGCGAGCTGCTGGGCCGGGGGAGCATGCTCGTCCACGGCACGACCCGGGGGTTGAACGCCGTCCTGACGAAGAGGGTCGCACGCACGGCGTTCCTCACCACCGAAGGGCATCCGGACATCCTGCTGCTGCGCGAGGGCGGCAGGCACGACATCTTCAACCAGCGGCAGCCCTATCCCGACCCCTACGTCCCGCGTTCGCTGACCTTCGAGGTGCCCGAACGCGTCGGCGCCCAGGGGGAGGTGGTCCGCGCACTGGACGAGGAGGCGGTGGCGGTCCTCGCCGAGCGGATGCGGCGGGAGAACGTCGAGGCCGTCGCCGTCTGCCTGCTGTGGTCGATCGTCAACCCCGTCCACGAGCTGCGCGTGGGCGAGCTGCTGGACGAGCTGCTGCCGGGTGTACCGGTGACGCTGTCGCACCAGGTCAATCCGTGCGTGCGCGAGTACCGCCGGGCCTCGGCGACCGCGATCGACGCCTCGCTGAAACCGCTGATGACCGCGTACATCAGCGGGTTGCAGGGGCGGCTGCGCGACGCGGGCTTCGCCGGGAGGGTGCTCATGGTGACCTCCGCGGGCGGCGCGCTGGACGCCGAGGACGTGGCCCGGGCGCCGATCCACTCGCTCAACTCCGGCCCCGCGATGGCGCCGGTGGCGGGGCGCTTCTTCGCCGACCTGGACGCCGCGGCCCCGATGGCGATCGTCGCCGACACCGGCGGGACCAGCTACGACGTCAGCGTCGTCCGGAACGGACGGATCCCGTGGACGCGCGAGTCCTGGATCGGCGAGCCGTTCCGCGGCCACATGACCGGCTTCCCGTCCGTCGACGTGCGCAGCGTCGGCGCGGGCGGCGGCAGCATCGCCTGGGTGGACGGGGGCGGGCTGCTGCACGTCGGCCCGCAGAGCGCCGGCGCCGTTCCCGGCCCGGTCTGCTACGGGCGGGGCGGCACCCGTCCCACGATGACCGACGCCTGCCTCGTCCTCGGCTACCTGGACCCCGGCTACTTCCTGGGCGGGCGCTCGGCGCTCGACCTGGACGCGGCGCGCGAGGCGATCAGGGAGCAGATCGCCGAGCCGCTCGGGCTGGACGTGCTGGAGGCGGCGGCCGCCGTCTACCGGCTCGCGACCGAGCGGATGGTCGGCGCCATCGAGGAGATCACCGGGCAGAAGGGCATCGACCCGGCGCAGGCCGTCCTCGTCGGGGGCGGCGGTGCGGCCGGGTTCAACACCGTGGCCATCGCGCGCCGGCTCGGCTGCCGCGAGGTCATCGTCCCGGTCATGGGCCCGGCCCTCAGCGCGGCCGGGGCGCTGATCTCCGAGCTGTCGCGCGGCTTCGAGAGGACCTTCCGGACCACCTCGGAGGACTTCGACTTCGCGGGCGTCAACGCGGTGCTGGAGGAACTGGCGGCCGAGGCCCGCGGCTTCGTCGACGGCCCCGGCGCCGGGGCCGTCGAGACGTCCGTCGAGTTCTCCGTCGAGGCGCGGTACCCGAGCCAGGTCTGGGAGCTGGAAGTGCAGCTCGGCGAGCAGGGCTCCCTGGACGGCGAAGGGCTCGAACGGCTGAAGAAGGCGTTCCACGAGGTTCACCGGGACACCTTCGCGGTCGACGATCCCGGCTCGCCGATCGAGTTCGAGAGCTGGCACGCCAGGGCGCGCTGCCGCATCACCGACCCGGTCCTGCCGGAGGCCGGCACGGGCGACGCCGTCCGGCGCGAACGCGACATCCACCTGCCGGGCACCGGGCTCGTCCGGGCGGACGTCTGGCGCCTGGACTCGGTGCCCGTCGGCCTGGAGCTGCGGGGCCCGGCGGTCGTCGAGTCGGAGACCACGACGATCGTCATCGACGACGGTGCCACATTCACCCGCCGCGGCAGCGGAACGATCCATGTCGTGCCCGGGGCGCCCGCCGCCGCGGCCGAGCGAGGGGGGAAGTGACGATGGACGGCGTCCGCATGGCGGTGATCAGCAACCGCCTGAACGTGGTCGTGGAAGGCATGATGAACACGGTCTTCCGCTCCAGCCGGTCGGGGGTGCTGAACAGCGCCCACGACTTCTCCTGCTGCATCGTGAGCGCCGACCACGAGCTGGTGATGGGCGCCGAGAGCCTGCCCATCCACATGATGAGCGGGCCCGACCTGATCTCGAAGGCCGTCCTGCGCTTCCATCCCGAGATGCGGCGCGGGGACGCGTATCTGCACAACTCGCCGTACAACGGCAACTCGCATGCCGCCGACCACGCGATGCTGGTCCCGGTCGTCGACGATGACGGCGTCCACCGGTTCTCCGTCCTCGCCAAGGCGCACCAGGCCGACTGCGGCAACTCCCAGCCGACGACCTACATGGCCGGCGCCCGGGACGTCTACGAGGAGGGCACCCTCCTGTTCGACGCCTGCCGCGTCCAGACCGACTACCAGGACAACGACGACATCCTGCGCATGCTGCGGCTGCGGGTCCGGGTGCCCGAGCAGTGGTGGGGCGACTATCTCGCGCTCCTCGGCGCCGTGCGCCTGGGCGAGCGCCGGATCACCGAGCTGGGCGAGGAACTCGGCTGGGACGTCCTCCAGGAGTTCGTGGACGAGTGGCTGGCCTACAGCGAAGGCCGCATGCGGGCGGCCATCGCCGGGCTGCCCGCCGGACGGCTCACCCTGACCACCCGGCACGACCCCTTCCCGGGGATCCCCGAGGGCGTCGACATCAAGATCGACATCGACGTCCGGCCGGAGGAGCAGGAGATCGCCATCGATCTCACCGACAACGTCGACTGCCTGCCGAACGGCCTGAACCTCACCGAGTCGACCGCCGCCACGGCCGCCCTGATCGGCGTCTTCAACTCCATCGGCGAGGACGTCCCGCCGAACGCCGGGAGCCTGCGCCGCATCAGCGTCGCGCTGCGGGACGGCTGCGCGGTGGGCGTCCCCTCCCACCCGCACAGCTGCTCCGCGGCGACCACCAACCTCGCCGACCGGGTGACCAACGCCGTGCAGCGCGGGATGGCGGAGCTCGTCGAGGGCATCGGCCTGGCCGAGTGCGGAGCCGTCATCCCCGCGGCGGCGGCGGTGGTGTCCGGCACCGACCCGAGGTCGGGCGGCAAGCCGTTCGTCAACCAGATCTTCCTCGCCGTCACCGGCGGGGCCGCCACCCCCTGGACCGACGCCTGGCTGACGATCTTCCACGTGGGCTGCGCCGGGATGCTGCGCCGCGACAGCGTGGAGATCGCGGAGATGACGCACCCGATCCGCGTGGAGCGGCAGCGGCTCGTCCCCGACACCGAGGGCGCGGGCCGGTTCCGCGGCGCGCCGTCGGCGGTGGTCGAGTACGGGCCGGTCGGCACGTCGATGACGGTGGCCTACGGGTCCGACGGCGCGGTGTACCCCGCGCGCGGCGTGCGCGGCGGGCTCGCGGGCGGTCTCACCCGGCACCTGCGCCGCGACGGGTCGGGCCGGCTGACCGACCTGCCGTCCCAGGGCCTGGTCGAGCTGGCGGACGGCGAGCGCATCGTGTCGATCACCGCGGGAGGCGGCGGCTACGGGCCGCCCACGGACCGAGAGCCCGAACGGGTCCGCGACGACGTGCGCGAGGGGTGGATCACCGCGGAGCGCGCCCGCGACGTCTACGGCGTCGTCCTGCGCGCGGACCTGTCGATCGACGAGGCGGCGACCGCGCGGCTGCGCGCGGGCTCCGCGTCCTAGCCACCAGGGCCCCGCCTTGAGAGAGGACTCCGCCATGGCGGTCCCCGTCACCATGCCGCAACTGGGTGAGAGCGTCACCGAGGGCACCGTCACCCGCTGGCTGAAGCAGGTGGGCGAGCACGTCGAGGCCGACGAGCCGCTGCTGGAGGTGTCGACCGACAAGGTCGACACCGAGATCCCGGCCCCCGCGTCGGGAGTCCTTCAGTCGATCAGCGTCCACGAGGACGAGACGGTCTCCACCGGCACCGAACTCGCCCGGATCACCGCCCTCGACCGCGCACCGGCGGCGGTCCCCGCCCCGCCCGCATCCAGCCCGAAACCGCCCACCCCACCCGAACCCGTAGAGACGCCCCCGGCTCCGGCGGCCCCTCACCGGACCGGCGCCCCTGGGACGCGGCGGAGCGGCGGCTACATCACACCGTTCGTCCGGCGCCTCGCCTTCGAGCACGGCGTGGACCTGACATCCGTGCGTCCCGCCAGACCCGGCGACCGCATCCGCAGACAGGACGTCCTGGCGGCCCGAAAGAATCAAGACCAAGCCGCCCCGACACCACCCGACGCACCCTCACCGACACTTCCACCCCAGAACCCATCCCCACTCGCCGCGGCACCGAGCCCTGTCGCCTCGGCGACGAGTTCGGCCGCCCCGGTGTCGGGTTCGGCCGCCGCGGTGCCGAGTCCCGTTGCCGGGCGGGTTCCGGAGTTCGAGGAGGGTGTTCGCGGGACGACCGGGGCGTTGAGTCCTGCGCGCCGGGCGATCGCCGCGCGCGTTACGGAGTCGCTGCGTACCAGCGCTCACCTGACCACGGTCGTCGAAGTCGACGTTACGAAGATCGTCGAGCTGTGCGAGTCCGCCGGGGAGCGTTTTCGGGCGCGCGAGGGCGTCGAGCTGACGCCGCGGCCCATCATCGCGATGGCCGCGCTCGCGGCGCTCAAGGAATCACCGGAGATCAACTGCCGGGTGGACCCGGACGCGGGAGTGATCGTCCATCCGGACGGTCAGCATCTCGCGGTCACGGTCGAGGTTCCGGGCGGGACGGTGACGCCGGTCCTGCGGGACGCCGGAAGCCTCAACCTGGCCGGGCTGGCGCACGGGCTGGCGGAGCTGGCGGAGCGGGCGCGGGCCGGCCGCCTCGCCCCCGCGGACTTGGCGGGCGGCACGTTCACCCTGGCGGACGCGGGTGCGGCGGGGACCCTGTTCGCCACGGCGGTCATCGACCAGCCGCAGGTCGCGGTGCTGTGCACCGGCGCCGTCGGCAGGCGGCCCGCGGTCGTCCGAAGCCCGGCGCTGGGCGAGGTCGTGGCGGTGCGGTCGATGATCCATCTCGCCCTGACCTACGACCACCGGATCATCGACGGAGCCGACGCGGCGCGCTTCCTCACCCGGGTGAAGGAGCGGCTGGAGACCGGCGACCTGCCGGACCACTGACGACCCCGCGGCTCCCCGGGCGACGCGGCCCGAGGACCCGCGGGGGGCCAGGCGGACCGCGTCCCGCCCGCTCGGCCCTCTCGTTCGCATTGCACACGGACCATTCGCATAGCGCTGGACACGCTCAACGCCCTCGCGGATCAGGAGTTTCACATGAAGTTCGGTCTCGCCGTCTTCGCCACGGACCAGGGCATGGGACCGGCCGACCTCGCTCGCATGGCCGAGAACGGCGGTTTCGAGTCGCTCTTCTTCCCGGAGCACACCCACATGCCCGTCGAACGCACCGCGCATTTCAAGCCGGAGGGCGGCGACGTGCCCCCCGAGTACTCGCGGACGCTCGACCCCTTCGTGGCGCTCACGGCGGCGGCGTGCGCGACCCGCACGCTGAGGCTGGGCACGGGAATCTGCCTGGTCTCCCAACGGGACCCCATCACCACGGCGAAGGAGGTCGCCACGCTGGACCATCTGTCCGGCGGACGGCTCCTGTTCGGCGTGGCGGCGGGGTGGAACCGCGAGGAGCTGCTGAACCACGGCACCGATCCCCGGCGCCGCCTGGGGGTGCTCGCGGACCGCATCCGGGCCATGCGGACGATCTGGACGCGGGAGGTGGCGTCCTACCGGGGCCCGTACGTCTCGTTCGAACGCATCCAGTCATGGCCCAAGCCCGTCCAGGATCCGCTCCCGATCCTCATCGGCGGAAACGGTCCCACCGTCGTGGACCGGATCCTGTCGTACGGGAACGAATGGCTGCCCGAACCCGCACCCGACCTGCTCGATCGCATCGCCGAGTACCGGGAGAGGGCACGGGAGGCGGGCTGGGCCGACGCGCCGGTCACCGTGTACGGCGCGGACCCGGCGGACGTCCCCCGATACGCCGAGGCCGGCGTGCACCGGTGCGTCTTCTGGCTGCCTCCCGGGGACGCCGAGGCGGCCCGCCGGCGGGCCGCCGAGCTTTCCGACGCCCTCGGCCTGGCGGTGGCGGCATCGGATCCCCGCCCCCCGGAGGCGCTGATCATGTGAACGAACGTTCTTTTGCCGAACATGACGGCGGTGTCGAGCCAACTCAGAACCCCTATATTTTCCCACTACCTGCGGTAATGCCACGGCATTCGAATCTTGACCTGCAAAAACGCGTGCGCTAGTGTGCTTTTCACAAAGCGAACGACTGCACGTATACCGATCAAACCTGGAGGCGGTATGTCGTTCCCACACATGATGAGGCGCCGGTGGCCGGCACTGGTCGCCGCCGGCCTGACCCTGTCCGGAGCGGTAGCGTGCGCCGGCGGCGCCGGATCGTCGGCCGGCGAACGCAAGGGTTCCCTCGCCTGCCGTGACGGCCGGATCCTCGTCGGCATCGCCAAGGCCGACAGCGGCTTCGCCTCCTTCTTCGACGTCGCCGGCAAGCGGGGGCTGCAGGTCGCGATCGAGGAGATCAACGCGCAGGGCGGCATCAAGGGCTGCCCCATCAAGACCATCACCGGCGACACCAAGTCCGATCCCGCGGTCGCCGCCCAGGTGGCGCGCTCGCTCATCGGCAAGGGCGCCCAGATCCTGGTCGTCGCCGACGACTTCGACACCGGCGTCGCCGCGGCCAGGATCGGGCAGCGGCAGGGGGTGCTGACGCTGTCGCTGGCGGCGTCCTCGACCGTCTTCGGCAAGGCCGTCGGCGACCGCTTCTTCAACGGCGGCATCACCACCACCGAACTCGGCCTCGCGCAGGCCAGGTACGCGCTCGACCGCAAGTGGCGCTCGACCTTCCAGGTCCTCGACCCCGGCCTCGCCTACTTCACCGAGCAGGACACCGCCTACCGGAAGCTGTACGAGCCCGGCGGCGGCAAGGTCACCGGCGTGGACCGGGTCGACTCGCTGGCCGGCCAGTCCGACTTCAGCTCCACCATCTCCAAGATCAAGGCCGCGAAGCCCGACGTGGTCCAAGCCCTGGCCGTGTTCCCCGCGGTCGGCACCTTCGTCAAGCAGCTGCGCGCGGCCGGGGTGAACACCCCGGTGCTCGGCAACATCACGCTGCAGACCCGCGAGCTGCCGAAGCTCGTCGGGGCGAACCGCTCCAACGCGATCTCCTTCGCCGCCCAGGTCGCCTTCGACGGCGCGGGTGTCGATCCCGCGATCGCCGCGTTCACCGCGAAGTACGAGAAGATGTTCGGGCACTTCCCCGAGCAGGCCAACGCGCCGGGCGCCTACCAGACCTTCATGGCCGTGAACCAGGCCCTGCAGCGCAAGGACGTCACCGACGCCGCCTCGGCCGCGAACGCGATCCGGGCGCAGCGCGGACTCAAGGTCCCCGGCGGCACCCTGGCCTACTGGCAGGACGGGTACGCCGTCTGGAGCACGACCGTCGTCGGGGTGCAGAAGGGCAAGTTCAAGGTCGTCGCGGACTACGACCCGACCGTGCTGCGGAACGGCGCGTCGTGAGCGCTTCGCCCGCATCCGGCTCCCGCCTTCGGGATCCCGCCCCGGACGCGGACCCGCCGCTGCTCCGCGTGACGGGAGCGGTCAAGCGGTTCGCCGGCGTCACCGCGCTGGACGGGGCCGATCTGACCCTGGCGGCCGGCGAGGTGCTGGGGCTCATCGGACCGAACGGCTCCGGCAAGACCACGCTCGTGAACTGCATCTCCGGGGCGCTGCGGATCGACGGCGGCGACATCCGGCTCCGGGGCCGCGACATCACCCGCGCCTCCCGGGCCCGCCGGGCCCGCGGAGGCGTCGCCAGGACCTTCCAGAACCTCAAGCTCTTCGGCGACCTGACGGTCCGGGAGAACGTGACGGTCGGCGGCAACGCGTCCGCCGGAACGTCCCGGAAGGAGATCGAGCGCCTGCTCGCGAGCCTGCACCTGGACGGGGTCGCCCGCGAGGTCGTCTCCGATCTGCCGTACGGGACGCAGCGCCGCGTGGAGATCGCGCGAGCGCTCGCCGGCAACCCCTCGGTGCTGCTCCTGGACGAACCGGCCGCCGGACTGAACGACGGCGAGACCGGCGAGCTGCGCGAGCTGCTGCGCCGGATACGGGACGAGCGCGGCTGCGGCATCGTGGTCATCGACCACGACATGAACCTCGTCCTCAGCATCAGCGACCGTGTGCAGGTCCTGGACGAGGGCCGCGTCATCTACGAAGGCCCGCCGCAGGAGGCGTTCGACCAGCCCCATGTCGTCGAGGCGTACCTGGGGGCGTCATGACCGCGGAACCGCTGCTGCGGGTCACGGACCTGGTGGTCGGGTACGGGGCGACCAAGGTGCTGAAGGGGGTCTCCCTCGAGGTCCGGCGCGGCGAGGCGGTGGCCGTCCTCGGCGCGAACGGCGCGGGCAAGTCGACCCTGATGAAAGTGATCTCGGGGCTGGTGGCCCCGTGGGAGGGGACCGTCTGGTTCGACGGCGCCGACGTGACGGGCGTGCCCGCCGAGGAACGCGCCGGGCTCGGCATCGCGCTCGTCCCCGAGGGCCGCGGCATCTTCACCACGCTCTCGATCGAGGAGAACCTGCTGATCGGCTCGACCAGCCTGCGGGGGCGCCTGTCGCGGGCGCGGCTGCGCCGGCACAACGACGAGGTGCTCGACCGCGTGTACGGGACGTTCCCCGTGCTGGCCGAGCGGCGGGCGGACAAGGGCTCCAACCTGTCCGGCGGGCAGCAGCAGATGCTGGCCATCGGCCGAGCCCTGATGGCCGACCCGAAGCTGCTCGTCCTGGACGAGCCGTGCCTCGGCCTGGCCCCGAAGATGGGAAACGAGGTCTACAAGGTGCTGCGCACGCTGCGCGAGCAGGGCCAGAGCCTGATCGTGGTGGAGGAGTCGTCCCGGCGTGCGCTCGACTTCGTCGACCGCGCCTGCTGCCTGAAGCTGGGCGAGAAGGTGCTGGACGGCGACGCCGAGGAGATGCGGGCCGACGAGCTGCTCATCGAGGCGTACTTCGGGCTGAAGGGGGCTGAGTCGCCGTGACCGCATTCGTCCAGCACGTGCTCGACGCCCTGAGCGTCGGATCCACCTACGCCCTGCTGGCCCTCGGCCTGACGCTGGTGTTCAGCGTCATGAACCTGATCAATTTCGCCTACGGGCTGCTGCTGGTGTGGGGCGGCTACGGCGCCTGCGTCCTGGTGGACGCCGGAGTGCCGTTCGCCCTGGTCGTGCCGCTGTGCATCCTGTTCGTCACGGTCCTGTCCATGGCGATGGGGCGCGTCGCGTTCCGGCCCTTCATCGGTGCGCCGCCGATCACGCTGCTCATCACGTCGTTCGGCGTGCTCCTGATCGTCCAGTACATCGCGATCCTGGTGTTCGGGGAGAAGCCGAGGGTGCTGGACGTCCCGGGCTTCCTCACCGGGGTCGTCACGACCGGCGGCCTGCGGATCCCGGTGCTCCAGCTGGTCACGATCGCCAGCGGCGCGCTCGTCGTCGCGGCGTTCTACGCATTGCTGAACAGGACCGCGTTCGGGGCGCAGCTGCGCGCCGCCGCCGAGCTGCCGCAGACCGCGCGCCTGATGGGCATCCGGCCCGACCGCGTCCTGATGATCGCGTTCGCGGTGAGCGGTGCGATCGCCGGCGTGGTGGGCCTGCTGTGGTTCGCCAAGGTCGGCGCGGTCACCCCGCGGTCGGACCTGGAGCCCACCCTGAAGGCGTTCATCGCGATCGTCCTCGGCGGTCTCGGCCGGATCTCCGGCGCGATGCTCGGGGGCCTCGCCCTCGGCGCGATCGAGGTCGCCATGAACATCGTCCTGCCCGCCGGGGCGATCACCTATGCGCAGGCGATCGTGTTCGCGGTCGTCATCACCCTGCTGGTCCTGCGCCCGGGAGGGCTCAGCGGCGCCAGAACGGAGGCCACCTGATGCTCAGGCTCGCACTGCGTGCGGACAGGCTGCCGGGCCCCGCGGGCCGGCTCGGGGCGACGGCGGGCGCGGTGCTCGCCGCCGGAGCGGTGACGCTGCTCGGCGCCCTGCTGTTCCTGGCGCCGACGATGCGGGAGATCGTCCTGCTCTTCGGCATCAACGCCATCATGGTGGTCGGCTTCCAGCTGTTCGTCGGCAACACCGGCATCGTCTCCTTCGGCCACGTCGCGTTCATGGCCGTCGGCGCGTACGCGGGCGGCATCGCGGCCATTCCCGTGCTGGACAAGGAGCTCGTCCTGCCCGACCTGCCGGGACCGCTCGCGTCCGTCGAGGTGGGCTTCGTGCCCGCGCTGCTGATCGGCGGCGCGGCGGCCGCGCTGGTCGCGCTGGTCACGGGGCCGGCCCTGATGCGCCTGTCAGGGGCGGCGGCGTCCATCGCCACCCTCGGACTGCTGATCATCGTCACCAACGTGCTCGCCCAGGCGACCCCGCTGACGCGGGGCCCGCAGTCGCTCTTCGGCGTCCCGGAGAACACCACGTTCACCGGTGTGTACGCGACCCTCGTGGCGACGGTGGCGGTGAGCGCGCTGTTCAAGTGGTCGGGGGCCGGGCTGCGGGCGCGGGCCGTCCGCGACCAGCCCATGGCGGCCGAGTCGGCGGGGGTGTCAGTGCTGCGCTCCCGGCTGTGGGCGTTCGCGCTGTCGGCGTTCGTCACCGGCGTGGCCGGGGCGCTGTACGCGCAGCTCCTCACCGCGTTCTCACCCGCGTCGTTCTACATCGCCCAGCTCGTCCTGGTGATCGCCATGGCGATCGTCGGCGGGATCGGCGGGATCAGCGGCGCGCTGCTCGGGGCCGCGGTCATCACCGTCCTGAACGAGCTGCTGCGCCGGGTCGAGAGCGGGATGTCGGTCGCCGGAACCGAAATCCACGCCCCGACGGGGATCTCCTCCGCCGTCCTCGGCGTCGCCCTGATCGTCATGCTCCGATGGCGCCCGCACGGGCTGCTCGGCTCGGCGGAGCTCCAGTTCGAGGGGTCGGCTCCGGCCCGCGCGGAACCGGAGGCGCCGCGAACGGTTCCCGAGGACTCGCCGGAAGCGGTCGGCCGGACGGCCGGTGCGGCCCGAGCCGACGACGGCTGACCTCAGCTTCGCGTCCTCGGCCGAGAGATGCGGCCGGTGTCCCGGACACCGGCCGCATCTCTTTTCGCCCGGACCCGGGTCTCAGAGGTCGAGGACGATCTCCGGTGTCGCGGACCGCGACACGCAGGGGTGAATGCGGTCCATGGTGTCCGGGGGGAGGATCGCGTCGCGGTGCTGGGGGACGCCCGCGAGCACCTTGACGCAACACGAGCCGCAGGTACCGCGCAGGCAGGCGCCGGGGACCGGCACCTTCGCGCGTCGCAGCGCGGTCATCAGGCTGACGTCGGCGTCGACCCGCACCCGTTTGCCCGTACTGGCGCATACGGCGGTGAACGGTTGGCCGGGCCCGAAATCCACAGGGGCAGGCACGAACCGTTCGACCCGGAGGGCGCCGTCCGGCCAGCCGGCCATGGCGTCCTGGACGGCGTCGACGAAGGCGGGGGGACCGCAGCAGTAGACGGCCGTCCCCACTTCCCCCGGTCCGAGATAGGTGGGGAGGTCCAGCCGTCCTTCCGTGCTCGTGGCCTGGACGGTCACGTCGCCGTCCAGCGCGGCCAGCTCGTCGCTGAACGCGGCGTCTTCACGGGTCCGGACGCTGTAGGCGAGTTTCCAGGGGACGCCCGTCCGGTCGGCTTGGACGACCATGGGCAGAATCGGCGTGATCCCGACTCCCCCCGCAAGGAACACGTAGCGTTCGGCGGGTTCCAGGGCGAAGTGGTTGCGCGGCTCCCAGACGCGCACCCGCTTGCCGACGCGCAGGAACGAGTGCACATAGGCCGAGGCGCCGCGCGACAGCCTTTCCCGGAGGACGGCGATACGGTACCGGCTCCTGTCACCGGGATCGCCGCACAGCGAGTACTGGCGCAGATGCCGTGTGACCAGCTGGACGTCGATGTGCGCTCCCGGCTCCCACGCGGGAAGCGGTTCGCCGGCCGGGTCGGTGAGGTCGAGTGCCACGATGTCGCGGGCCTGCCGCTCCGTTCTCACCACGGTCAGGAGGCGGCCTCCCTCACGGAGCATCATCTCAGTAGAGCTCCTGGTAGCCGGCCTCGAACAGGCGGTCGAGGCGCTCCGCGTCCAGGCCGGCCGCCTCCGCAGCGCCCGCCGCTTTCGCCGCGTCCGCCCAGAACGTTCCGGGGGACGGGATCTCGTCGGCCAGGTCCTTCATGTCCGGTTCCCAGAGCCTGGACCTCAGGAGCGCCCGGCCGCAGTGCAGGTAGGCCGCCTCCACCTCGACGACGGTGGCCATCTGCGGGCGCACCCCGTCCTGTTCGAGCATCGTCCGCAGATCGCGGTCGTCGGTGACGTAGGCGCGTCCGTTCACGCGCAGCGTCTCCACCGCTCCGGGGACGAAGAACAGCATTCCGATGTGCGGATTCTCGACGATGTTGGTGAAGGAGTCACCGAGTTTGTTGCCGAGCCGGTCGGGGACGGCGAGGGTGTTCTCGTCCAGCACTCGCGCGAATCCCGGATAGTCGCCGCGTGGCGAGCAGTCCGCCTCACCGGCGCCGTTCGACGTGGCGAGGCAGCAGAATGGCGCATGGGCGATGAAGGCGCGGCAATTGCGGTCGAGATGATCCAGGATCTTCAGCCGCGTCTCCGGGTCCGGCTCGCCGAGCAGGTCGCGCACCTGCGCGCCGCCGAGCCGCCGGAAGCGAGTCTTCCACGGCGCCGCGGCGTCGTCGCGAGCTGGGGCGGCGGACCCGCTAGATGCCATACAAGGTCGCTCATATTCCGACGCACCGTTCATATGATGAGCATACCGCCCCGGGGCTGTCCGGTGAAGATGCGTCCCGGCTCCATCGCGGGCACTGGTTCGGGCGTCGCCCCAGAGTCCCTTGGGCATCCCTGAAGCCCGTGTTACGCCTTGTAGAGGGTGATGCAGGGGTGTCAGGCACCGGCTCCTGGGCTTCCGAGCCGATCGCCGGCGTGAAGCGGTCGCCGTCGTGCGATAGCATCGACGTTGTGGCTCGCAAATCGAACTCTCATTCGCTTGATGACGGCGACATCGGTAAAAAGGACGGCATCCAGTCCGTCTCGCGCGCCCTCGGGATCCTAGAGCTGTTCGATGAGAGACGCCCGGCGCTGACCACGAGTGACATCGCGACGCTCACCGGTCTCAACCGCGCGACGGCGTACCGCTTCTGCCGGACGCTGCTGAACCTCGGCTATCTCGAAGAGACCAGCTCCCGCACATTCCGCCCAGGACTCAAGGCGATCTCGCTGGCGCGCGCCGCGCTGAGCAGCCGGGAGCTCCCCGAAATGGCGCGGCCCTATCTTCAGAGACTGCGCGAGACCACCGGTGAAACGGTCAACATGGCGCTGCTGGATGGTGCCGAGGTGGTCTATGTCGCGCGACTGCTCAATGACGACCTGCTCGCGCTGCGGCTCTTCGTCGGGAGCCGCCTGCCAGTGCACGCCACCTCGCTGGGGCGCGCGATCCTGGCCTTCCTGCCCCGCGAGGAGATCGAGGAAATCCTCGGAGACCGGGTGCTGGAGGCCGTCACCCAGTACACCATCACTGACCGCGACAAGCTGATGCGCGAACTCGACCTGATCCGCAGCCGCGGTTACTCTTTCAACGACGAGGAGATGGTCCTCGGCATCCGCGGGATCGGTGCCCCGGTCTTCAACGCCGCGGGTCGTCCCATCGCCGCGATCAACGTCTCCATCGCCCGTCCGCTGGACAAGGCCGAGCTGCGGGCTGTGATCGCCCCCCAGGTCGTCGAGACCGCCCGCGCGATCAGCACACTCGTGACCGAACTGGCCATCGACTCCGACCATCACTGACGGTCGAGCTGGGCCGCGCCGAGGAACCCGACGTCAACCGCCCGCCTTGCAGCCGGCAGTTGAACACCTCCGGTACCGAGACCACGGCGTCGGTCGTCTCGGCGAGCTCGACATCTCCGATCGACAGCGGCAGGTCATAGATCACGTCCGAGGTCATGCGGACCAGCGTGAGATCCGTGATGCCCTGGCGGATCACCTCGCGGGCGACGGCGAACGGGATGAGACGGGTGAACCCCTCCATGGCCACTGTGTCGCCGTCGTGGATCAACTCCGCCACCGCCCCGGGCAGCGGCAAGATGTCGGTCATGTTCCGCGGCTGGGTCTCCGAACGCCGTCAACATTATTCACATAGTGAACATATTTTCACTATGTGAACCCTCCAGCTTTTGGCGCTGATTGTCAATGGATTTGAGGCGAACGCTCGCCGGCCATGCGACTACCGCGCGTCGGCCGCCAGCCAGTCGCGGGCGATGTGGGCGGCGAGCTTCTCCAGGAGCGGGCCGGCGTTCTCGTGGCAGGCGCGCGGGTCAGGCTCGATGCCGGAGAGGGTGTAGGCGGCCGCCAGCCCCAGCCGGCGCAGCTGCCGGTCGGAGAGCGCGCACGAGCCGGCGACGGCCACGGTCGGGACTCCCGCCCGTGCGGCGGCGCGCGCCACCCCGGCCGGGGCCTTGCCGTGCGCGGTCTGCGCATCGATCCTCCCCTCACCGGTGACCACCAGGGAGGCGCCGTGCAGTGCGGAGCGGAATCCCGTGAGATCCAGGACCAGGTCGATCCCGCTGAGGCGCTCCGCACCGAGCGCGGCGAGTGCGGCGAAGCCGATGCCGCCTGCGGCTCCGGCGCCCGGAGCCGCCGCGCACGCGACCATGGTGCGGCTTTCCAGGACCTCGGCCCATCGCGTGAGGCCCGCCTCGAGGACGGCGACGTCCTCCGGGCCGGCGCCCTTCTGGGGGCCGTACACGGGCGCCGCCCCCTCCGGACCGAGCAAGGGGGCGGTGACGTCGGTCGCGAGCAGCACGGTGACGCCGGTCATGTCGAGCAGACCGGAAAGATCGAGATCGTGGAGCCGGCGCAGCGCCGCGCCACCGGGCGGGAGCTCGGTGCCATCGATGTCGCGGAGCCGGGCACCGAGCGCCTGGAGCATGCCGGCCCCGCCGTCGGTGCAGGCGCTTCCCCCCACTCCGAGGATCACGCGCCGGCAGCCCATGCGGACCACCGCGTCGATGAGCTGCCCCGTCCCGAAACTCGACGCCGCCAGTGGTTCCGGTCCGTCCTGCAGCCGCAGGAGCCCGGAAGCCTGAGCCGACTCCACCACCGCCGTCTCGCCGCGTACGGCGAGGGACGCCTCCACCGGTCGCCCTGTCGGTCCCTCGACGACGCGGGTGACCCGTTCGAACCCGGCGGCGAGGACGGCGTCGACGGTGCCGTCCCCGCCGTCGGCGACGGGGATGCCGATCAGCTCGGCGTCCTCGGCGGCCCTGCGCAGGCCCGTCATCAGATGGCGCGTGGCCTCGGCCGCGGTGAGGGACCCCTTGAACTTGTCGAGAGCCAGGAGGACGCGGCTCATGACGCGGCCCCCGGAAGGGAGAGGCCCGCTCCCGCGGCCTCTCCCCTCTGAGCGACGGCGGGGCCCATCACACCGGTTCGGGTTCGATGAGGCGGTCGATGGCCGTGCCCCGCACGGAGTTCGCCTCCCGCTCGATCATGATCTCGACCAGGACCGGGCGCCCGATCCGTACGGCCTCCTCGCGGGCCCAGGCCAGCGCGCCGGCGATATCGTCCGGACGATGTACGCGGCGGCCGGAGCACCCGTACGCCTCCATGATCTTGATGTTGTCCGAGCCGAACTCGTCGTAGTGGATGTCCACCTCGAAGTTCATGTCGTACTCGATCTCGGCCTGGCGGATCAGGCCCAGGTACTCGTTGTTCAGCATCACCAGAACGAAGGGCACCCGGTACTGGGCGGCGACGGCGAGCTCTTCCACGAGGAACTGGAACGAGTAGTCCCCGACGATGCCGACCACCTCGGCGTCCGGTCTGGCCTTCTTCACGCCGATCGCCGCGGGGATCTCCCAGCCGAGCGGCCCCGCCTGTCCGCAGACCTGGTAGTGGCGCGGTTTGAACACCCGCTGGAACATGCCGGACCAGATCTGGTAGAGCCCGATCGCCGTGACGAAATAGGTGTCCGGCCCGAAGGCGGTATTGATCTCCTTGAAGACGCGGGCCGGCTTGATCGGGACGTCGTCGTAGTCGTCCCTGCGCGTCAGCGTGGACCTCAGTTCGGCGACGCGTGCGGTCCATTCCGAGCGGTCCGGGTGGCTGCTCCGCTCCCCGGCGGCGTCGCGAAGCGCCTCCAGGAACAACCGGGCGTCGGAGACCACCCCCAGGTCCGGACCGAACACCTTGCCGATCTGCGTGGGCTCGATGTCGACGTGAATGAACGTGCGGTCCCCGCGGTAGACGTCGATATCACCGGTGTGCCGGTCACCGAACCGGGCGCCGACGGCCAGGACGAGATCGGCCTGGAGGAACGCGGCGTTGCCGTGGCGCTGTGTGGTCTGGATGCCGGTCATTCCGGCGTGCAGCGGGTGGCCGTCCGGCAGCGCTCCCTTGCCCATCAGGGTCACCTGGACGGGGATCTGCAGCATCTCGGCGACCTCGCGGAGCGCGTCGGACGCCTCGGCGAGGATGACCCCGCCGCCCGCGAGGATGAGGGGTCGCTCGGCCGCCGCGAGCATGTCGAGGGCACGCCGGACCCGGAGCGGATGGGGCGCCACGGGCGTGACGGGAAGCGGTGCGTCCACCGACGGGTCCCAGGCGATCGTCTGCTTCTGCACGTCGAGCGGCAGGTCGATGAGCACCGGCCCCGGCCGGCCGGACCGGGCCACCCGGAACGCCTCCCGGAAGATCCACGGTGCCTGGGCGGCCTCTTTGACCTGGACGGCCCATTTGGTGACCGGCTTGGCGATCTGCACGATGTCGACCGCCTGGAACGCTTCCTGGTGGAGCTTGGTGGACGGGGCCTGGCCGGTGACGCAAATGATCGGGATCGAGTCGGCCATCGCGGTGTACAGGCCGGTGATCATGTTGGTTCCGGCGGGGCCCGAGGTGCCGATCGCGACGCCCACCCCGCCCGAGGTCCGCGCCCAGCCGTCAGCCATGTGCGTGGCGCCCTCCTCGTGCCGGACGATCAGATGTTCGATGCCGCTGGTCCGCAACGCCGCGTACAGCGGGAGGATCGCCGCGCCCGGGCACCCGAAAACGGTGTCGACCCCCTCGGACTTCAGGACGCCGGCGACGGCCTCCATGGCGGGCAGTTCAGGCATGTGCGTTCTCCTTCGTCCGGCCGTTGAGCCTCTCGATGACCTCGAGCAGTGCCGAGTGGTCCCGCGAACCCATCCCTGCGGCCCGAGCCGCCGCGACGAGCTGGGAGACCTGCCCGGCGAGCGGCAGTCCCACGCCCGCCGCCTCCGCCGCCCGCAGCACGATGCCCATGTCCTTGTGATGGAGGTCGATGCGGAACCCCGGCGTGTAGTCCCGTTTGAGGAACGCGGACATCTTGCGGGTCAGCACCGTGGAACCCGCCAGGCCGCCGTTCAGCACCGTGAGGCCCGGCTCCGGGTCGACGCCGGCCGCCTCCATGAGGACCAGCGCCTCGGCGTTCAGGGCGATGATCCCGGCGACCACGAGCTGGTTGGCGGCCTTGACCACCTGACCCGCGCCGTGCTCGCCGACATGGACGATGGTCCTGCCCAACGCTTCGAGAACCGGCCGAGCGGCCTCGAAATCGTCCTTCTCACCGCCCACCATGATCGACAGCACGCCTTCGACCGCGCCGGTCTCCCCTCCGGACACCGGGGCGTCCAGCACCCGCAGGCCCCGTTCGCGTCCCGCCGCCGCGACCGCCCGGGACGTCTGCGGGCTCACCGTGCTCATGTCGATGAGCAGGGTCCCCGGCCGGGCGTGCATCAGGACTCCGCCCGGCCCGAGGATGACCGCCTCCACGTGCTGGTCGGCGGGGAGCATCGTGATGACGACCTCCGCGTCCCTGACCGCGTCCGCGGACGAGGTGGCGCCGGTGCCGCCGTCCGCCGCCAGCCCGGCCACGGCGTCGGCGTTCACGTCGAAGCCGCGCACGTCATGTCCGGCGCGGATCAGGTGCCGCGCCATGGGCGCGCCCATGATGCCGAGCCCGATGAAACCTATGACCGCCATCTCGCCTCCATGACTCACGGTCCGTCGTTCAGCCAGTCGAAGCTGTCGATGCTCGCCCCGGTGGGCCGGTACTCCAGACCGACCCAGCCGGAATAGCCGTGCGCGCCGAGCGCGCCGAACAGCTCGTCGAAATCGAATCCGCCGGTGCCCGGCTGGTTGCGTCCGGGCACGTCGGCGATCTGCACGTGGCCGATCAGCTCGTGGTGGGCGGCGACGACCTCGGCCGCGGCCTCCCCCGAGATGGCCAGGTGGTAGAAGTCGGCGAGGAACCGTACGTTCCCGGCCGGAAGGACGTCGATGACGCGGGCGACGTCGGCGGCGGTTCGCAGCGGGTAGCGCGGGTTCTCCTTCGCGTTCAGCGCCTCGAGGAGGACCACGGCTTCGGCCGGCTCCGCCGCCCGTGCCGCCAGCGTGAGGTTCTCGACGGCCAGCTCGTCCTGCTCCGCGGGAGAGCACCCCTCGACGCGGTTGCCGTACAGCGCGTTCAGGGCCCGGCATCCAGTGCGCCGGGCGATGTCGACGGCGATGTCAACGCCGTCGGTGAACTCCGCCGTATGGGACGGGTCGGAGAGAAGCCCGCGGTCGCCGGCCGGCATGTTCCCGGCGGCGAAGTTGAGCCCCACCAGGGCGACACCCGCATCGTCGATCGTGCGGACGAAGGCGTCCACCTCCCGGTCGGAGGGGACCGCCCGGTCGAACGGCCACCAGAACTCGACGGCGTCGAACCCGGCGGCCTTCGCCGCCGCCGGACGTTCGAGCAGCGGGAGCTCGGTGAACAGGATCGAGCAGTTGACGTCGAAGCGCAGACCGGCTCCCGCCGGGTTCGCGATGGCCACGGCTAGTACCGCCGATCCCGCAGCCAGTCCGCGTACGAGGCGATGCCGGCCTCCAGGGACTGCTGCGGCACGTACCCCAGCTCGTCCCTCGCGGCCGTGATGTCGTACGGTCCCTGCCGGTCGAGTGTCGGGATGTGGCCGGGGCCGATGGCGAGATCGGCCTTGCCGAGGATCTTCTCGACGAGCGCCGCCGCCTCCCGCAGCGTCACCTGGCGTCCCCCGGTGATGTTGTAGACCGCGCGCCCGTGGTCACCGACCTCCAGAGCCGCCTGCGCGGCGCGCGCCACGTCCTCGGCGTGCACGAACTGGAAGCGGTGCTCGCCGCCCTCGTCCAGCCGGAACGGCCGGCCGTGCACCGCGGCGGCGATCATCTCCCGGAGCACCTCCGGCATGGGGTTGCCGGGGCCGTAGACCTCGGTGATGCGCAGCGAGATGACGTCCACGCCGTAGAGCCGGCCGTAGACCCGCCCCATGAGCTCGGTGGCGACCTTGGTGACCCCGTACGGGGTGTTGGGGAGGAGATGCGCCCCCTCCTCCTGGACCAGGTGGGTCTCCTGGTCGCCGTAGGCGCATTCGGAGGAGAAGTTCACCACCCGGCGGACCCCGGCGAGGCGGGCGGCCTCGAGCACGTGGAGCGTGCCCTCGACGTTGGCCGTGAACGTGGTGATGGGAAGATCGATCGACAGCTCCGGGTGGGACATGGCGGCGGTGTGCGCGATGCGTTCGACCTCGTACTCCTGGAGCGTCCGCAGCAGCCGCGGGACGTCGTACAACTCGCCCTGCACCGCGACCACCGACGGGTCGTCCGATTCGGAGAAGTCGCGGTTGTAGGAGATGACCCGGTGGCCGTCGGCGGCCAGCCGCCGGACGAGGTACCTTCCGACGAAGCCGAGCCCGCCGGTCACGAGCGTGGTCGTCATGCCTGCTCCCCTCCGTCCTCCTGCGGACGCGCCAGGCTGCCGACCGGGAAGCAGCCGGTGCGGCCGCCGTCGACGACGTAGTGGGCGCCGGTGACATAGGCCGCGTCGTCGGACAGGAGGAAGAGCACGGTCTGCGCGATCTCCTCCGGCCTGCCCAGGCGCCCGAGGACGATCGACCGCTCGTTCTCGGCGCGCTCGGCCGCGGGATCGTCGGCCGTGTCGAACTCGGCGCGCAGCAGCGGGGTGTCGATGGCGCCCGGGCAGACCGCGTTCACCCGTACCCCGCTCGCCGCCAGTTCGGCGGCGAGCGCCCGGGTCATGGCGAGGATCCCGCCCTTGGTAGCGGTATAGGCGACATACCCGGCCTGTCCCGTCAGTGCGAGCTCCGAGGCGGTGCTGACGATGGCGCCGCGCCGGCGCGGCGCCATCACCCTCGCCGCCTGCCGCGCCACGAAGAAGCTGCCCGTCAGGTTCACCTGGAGCTGGCGATGCCACTGCTCGTCGGTCGTCTCCGTGACCGGCACGACCATGGAGATGCCGGCGTTGTTGAACACCGCGTCGACCGGTCCGAGCGCCTCCGCGCGGGAGAACGCGTCCGCGACGGCCGCCGAGTCCGCGACGTCCGCCGGGAGGGGCAGCACCCGCGCGCCCGCCGCCCGGCACTCCTCGGCCGCGCGGTCCAGCTCGGCACCCGGCAGCGCGACGAGCGCGACCGCGGCGCCCTCCCGCGCCAGCAGCAGCGCGGTGGCGCGTCCGATCCCCGAGCTCGCGCCGGTGACCAGGGCGGTCCTACCCTTCATACGGCTCATCTGCATGCTTTCCTTTCACTGGGTTTCGGTGACGCCGGCCCGGGGGCGGGCCGGAGGGGCCGCGAGGGCGCGGCGTGCCGCCTCGCCGCAGGTCATGAACTCGACGTCGCCGCAGGAGAGCGCGTATTCGAGCAGCCCGCGCAGCGCCAGCGTCCGGCCGGCCCGGCCGCTGAGGAAGGCGTGGCAGGTCAGCTGGTAGAGCCCGCCGTACCGGCGCAGGCCGTCGAGTTCCGCGCGCCAGATGCCGACGGCGGTCTGCGGCGCCTCGACGTTGCGCCCGATCCGGGGCTGCGGCAGGAACGCGTAGTGGTCGAAGTCGTCGAGGATCCAGTGGCACGGCAGCTCGACCACGTCCCGGTCGCGGCGCCGGACCAGGTACGGGCTGTCGTCGCCCATCAGGCTCGTGTCGTAGCGCAGGCCGTATTCCGCGACGATGTCGAGTGTCCGAGAGCTGGCGGACCAGTACGCCGCCCGGTGACCGGCCGGCGTCACACCGAACGCGGCCATGACCTCCAGCGCGCGTTCGAAGTCGGCGCGCTCCTCGCTCTCGGACATGTCCGTCGGGGGACGGTGGCTGTAGGAGTGGTGGGCCAGTTCGTGGCCGGCGCCGACGATCGGCTCCACCAGTTGCGGATGGCGTTCCAGCGTCCATCCCGGCACGAAGAAGGTGGCTTTGATCCCGAGGGCGTCGAGCATCCCGAGCAGGCGGGGCACGCCGCGCTGGATCTCGTACACCTGGTGGCTCATCGGCAGCGGGTGCTGCGCGAAGCGGCGGCCCTCGGCCAGCACGACGGTCTCGCAGTCCACCGGGATGGTGAGCGCGAACGCGGTGGTCTTGCCCTCCGGGAGCCAGGAGGGGGTCGCGGGTTCCATGGACGCTCCTTATGCTCAGCTCGGGTAGACCGCGGGATCAGGGCGGGGGTCGAGCCGGTCCAGGGACCGGCGCGGCAGCGATTCGTCCGCACGAGCGCGCCGGGCGACCTCCGCGGCGGAGAGGACGGCCACGTCACCGGCGTCCAGCGCGTACTCGATCAGCCCGGCCAGGGCCCGCAGCCGGCTCGCACGCCCGGTCGCGAACGGATGCAGGGTCAGGACGACGAGACCGCCCTCCGCGCGCAGGGCGTCGAGTTCGAGCCGCCAGCCCGCGACCACCTCCGCCGGCGACTTGACCCTGTACGACTCGCCGATGGGCAGGTTCACGTACTGCAGCCAGTCGTCGAGCGCCCACGACGGCGGCAGTTCGACGATGTCCCCGTTCCCGGTGTCCAGCATGTAGGGGCGGTCGTCGTCCATAAGTGTGGACTCGTAGCTCAGCCCGTGCGAGGCGACCAGGCCGGACGTGCGGAGGCTGGCGCTGGACAGCGGCGTCCGGTGACCGGTCACGTGGGCGCCGAGCCGTGCCAGCGTCTCCAGCGCCCGCTCGAAGTCCTCCCGCTCCTCCGCCTCGCTCATCTCGACGTACGGACGATGGTGGTAGGAGTGGTGGCCGATCTCATGCCCCGCGGCGAGGATCGCCTCGACCGTCCGGGGATGCCGTTCCGCCGTCGCACCGGGCACGAAGAACGTGGCGGGCACCTCGTACTCGGCGAGGAGGCGGAGGATCCGGGAGACTCCGACCTCCGGGCCGAACGCCTGGTGCGACATGAGCATCGCGTTCTCGGCGTACCGGGCGTCCTCGGCCAGCAGCGGGGACTCCCCGTCGACGTCGAAGGTGAGGACCATCGCGGCCGCCGCGCCCGCGAGCCACCCGCCGGTGGGCGCTTCGGGCCGTCGGGCGCCGGTCATGACCTCGCGTCCCCGTGCAGCTGGGCCTTCCTGGTCTCGCCGAGGGCGGGCGGGGCGCCGTCCGCGGAGGACGTCCAGAGCTTCGACAGCCCCCACGCGGCCAACGCGAGGACGATCAGGACGGCCTCGGCGAGAATGTACCGGCCTTCCTGCTTGACCAGCGCGATCCCGGTGAACCCGATCACGATGATGGGCGGCACCGGCCACAGGGGCATCCGGTAGACCCGCCGCTGCTCCTTCTGGGTGATCCGGCTGACGAGGGCCGCCCAGCCGATGAAGAAGTAGACGGCCGCGATCACGGTGCCGGCGAAGATGATCAGGAAGTCCAGCGCGGAGGTGAAGACGAGGACGCCGGCCGGCACGGCCAGGACCAGGACGCCCGCCGCCGGCGCCTGGAACCTGTTCAGGCGGCCGAGCCGGCGGCTGACCGGTGCGGGCCACACGACGTCGCGGCCGGTCGTGTAGACGGCGCGGCCGAAGTACATGAGCAGGGACAGCATGGCGTTGAACAGTGCCACCGCCGCCCCGATGTCGATGATCTTGGTGGCGGCCGAACCGAGCGCCGCCTCGACCGAGTACGCGATCGGCGTTTCGGCGGACAGGAACTCCTTCAGGTCCGGCGCGGCGACCACGGCGGCGATCAGCGGAATGATGATCAGCACGCAGGCCAGCGCGGCGGAGACGATGACCGCCTTGGCGACACTGCGCTCCCCGCCCTTGAGCTCTTCGGAGAAGCCGAGCGCCGCGTCGTAGCCGTTGATGACGTTGAAGGCCGGGGCGAAGGTCGCCAGCATGACCACGAACGTCAGCCCGGTCAGCTCGGTCCCGCTCAGGTGCACGGGGTGGACGGCCACGTCGATCACGCTCTGCTGGGGTGCGGTGAGCGCGGCGACCGTGATGATCCCCAGCACCGCCAGCTCGACCACCACCATCACGATGGTGACCCACGCGCCCACGTCGACGCGGGTCAGCGCGATGACCACGGCGATCCCGAGGAAGATCAGCGCCAGTGGCTGGTCGGCCATGCCCAGACCGGGCACCAGGCTCTTCACGAACTGCGCGACGCCGAGAGCGATCGAGGCCGGGATCACGATGCCCTGGATGAGGAAGTTGAACATCGTCACCCAGGTGACCGGCCCGGGAAGCACGTTGCGCACCAGCGAGTACATCCCGCCCGCGATCGGGTACATCGAGGCCAGCTCGGCCAGGCACAGCGCGATCAGTATGACCACCGCGCCCTGGATGATGCTGGCGCCGACGGCGAACGTACCGCCGATGAGGAAGACGCCGGCCGTCAGGAAGACGACGGCCATGGTCGGGGACACATCGGCCATGGCGAGGCCGACGACGTGTCTGATGCTCAGCCTGCGTTCCAGTTCCGGCTCATACCCGAGCTCCTTGAGCCGTTCGCTGCTCGCGTCGTGCTCGCTCACCTGCGGATCCTCTCTCTACTTCCCCGAGTTGCCGCTGACGCTGCCGGACACTAAACTCGTTTTCGGTAAACTGTCAACAGTTCGCAATGGAGCTTCTTCGATGGCAACGCCCGGCGATCTATCCCCCCTCGCGGACCCCACCCCCCTGTCTGACTCCACCGCCGAGCTGCTGCGGGAGAAGATCCTCAACGGGGACTTCGCCCCGGGGCAGCGGCTGAACGAGGCTGCGATGGCCCGGCAGCTCGGCATCAGCCGAGGTCCCGTCCGCGAGGCACTGGCCCAGCTGCGCGCCGAGGGCCTCGTCTACGACGAGCCTCGCCGCGGCTCCTTCGTGGCGGCCCTCACTCCCGCGGACGTCAAGGAGATCTACCAGCTCAGATGCGCTCTGGAGACCTACGCGGCACGCATGATCAGCGAGGCGGGCGACGAGGCCGCCATCGGTCGCCTCCGGGAGGTGGCCCGCCAGTTGAGGGCGGCGGCGGAGGCGATGGACCAGAAGGAGTTCGCCAGGCTCGACATGCTCTTCCACTCGGAACTGTGCCGCCTCACGGAGAACCGCCGCCTGCACCAGGCGTTCGAACGGCACAGCGGCCTGCTGTCCACACTGCTCAGGCTGGAGGTCACCACCCAGTACGAGTCCCTCGACGGGCTGCTCACCAGTCACGAGGAGATCGTCGACGACATCGCGTCCGGCGACGTCGAGCGCGCACAGGCCGCCTGCGAGCGCCACCTCGACCACGCCATCGGCATGGTCCTCGCCATGCTCGAGCACGCCCGATCCGCCGAGGCGGAGAACTAGCTCGATTTTTTGCGAGGTCGGTTGGGCCGCGGAGCGACCCAACCGGCTTTTGGTCTTCTGCGTCGGGTCAGCCGTTGGGCCCGACTGTCGCGTCGGGTGGTCGCAGTTCCACGGGCCCGGGGGTTCTCCTGGTGTTGATGGGACGGTTCGTGCTGGTCAGGGCACCGGGAGCATCTGCAGACGCCCGATCGCGGGTCTGCCTGACGGGCCGCTCGGCTGGGAACGCCGAGCGGCGCCTCGCAGCCCGGCCGCGGGCCGGGTCGGTTCAGTGCGGGGAGGAGGATCGGCGGCGTGGATGCCGGGTGAGGGTGTAGCCCGCCACGGCCGTGACGGCGGCGAGGACACCGCCGCCGATCGTCCACCACCACCGGCTGGACGGCCAGGAGAACCAGTCCTGGCGATCCGCCGGTTTCGGCGCCGAGTCCACGGGACTCGCTGACGGCGCGGCGCCCGGGGCGAGCGTGGTTCCGGGATTGACGGCGGGGGAGAGCGGCGCCTCCAACTTCGCGCCCGCCGGTCGGGCGTCCCCATCCTTCGTGGTGATCCGCACGTCGGCCCTGATCGGCAGGCCGAGGTCCTGCTCGGGCAGGCTGCTCGCCGCGAGCCGCAGGTAGTAGGTGCCGGGCAGCGGGTCGTCGGACCACGGCTCGGCCCACGCGCGGACCTGCCGGAGCGTGCAGCCGAGCCTGACGCTCGCGGCGCCGGCCGCCGCAGTCGCGTTCTGCGGGCCGGCCGTGCACGCCTGGCGGCGGCGCAGCCCGTCGAAGACGTCGATGGTGTACGTCGCGGCGCCGTGGCGGCTCGCCGCCGGGGGCAGCGCGACCGTCACCGTGATCCGCCCGGTCTGCCCGGCCGCGGCGGCGAAGGACCAGTACAAGTAGTCGCCGGTCGAGGCGGGCACGCGGACCGGCTGCCCCGGTTCCACGGTGGTCGCGGTCAGGAAGGACGTCCCCGCGGTGCTGATCGTCGGCCGCGGGCTCGGGGAGGGGGCCGCGGCGGCCGGTGCGGCGATGGCCGGCAGGGCGGCGCAGGCGGACCCGGCGGCGAGGAGGAGGGCGCGCATCGTCAGTTCTCCTTCCAGACGGCCACCCGCCACCGGGCGAGCCACCCGGTGACCAGGCCGGCGACCAGGCCGGTCCCGGCGAGCACGACCAGCAGCAGCCAGCCGCGGCCGAGGTCGGGTCCGCTCGGCGCGTCCGAGGACGGCACGAGATCGACGGTCAGCTCCAGCGGCATGCCGGGCGCCGTCCGGGCCGCCGCCGGGGCCGAGAAGGAGTTGCCGACCACCAGGCAGACCGGTGTGCCGCCGGCATCGCCGTCCGGTGCGGGGGAGGCAGAGGCGCCGGCCCCGGCTTGCCGTTGCGGCCAGCGCAGGCCGGTGGACTGTACGTCGGTGCGTCCGCTGCCGGCGTCGGTGCCGCGGACGAGTTCCTGCCCGGCCTCGGACATCGCGCGCAGCACAACGCCGTGGTCGGGGTTCAGGGTCCGGTCGAGCGACACGCTGACCGAAGCGCGGAGCTCCTGGCCCGGAGCCACCGGCACCCGGTACCAGCGGTGCTCGCCGAACCGTTCCCGGTCGGTGTACACGCCGGGCGCGAGCGTGGGCGCGTCGGCGCACCCCGCGGTCCCGGTGACCTTCTCCGGGGCCTTGTTGTAGGTGCTGCCGGCGCGCTGGACGAGCTGGTTGAGGCGGCCGGTCAGCTCCTCTTGGTGCTGGACGGCGGTGTAGGTCCCGCCGGTCGCGGCGGCGATGCAGGTGAGCTGCCGCCGGACCTTGTCGCTGAGGGTGAGCCCGAGGGTGTCCACGACCAGGTGCGTGCCCTGGGCGGCGAGCCGGCGGGCCACCTCGCAGGGGTCGGGGGGCGAGCAGGTGTCCTCGCCGTCGGTGATCAGGATGATCCGCCGGGTCGTCTCGCCGGCGCCCAGGTCCTTTGCCGCGGCGCGGAGCGCGAGCCCGATCGGCGTCCAGCCGGTGGGCCGCAGCGTCGCGATCGCCGCCTTCGCCCGGGCTTTGTCCATCGGGCCGACTGGGTAGAGCTGCTGGGTATCGGTGCATCCGACGGCCTTGGGGCTGCCGGGGAACCGGTAGCGCGCCCCCAGCACGCGGATGCCCAG